>JANPDZ010000474.1:0-3702 GCA_031431735.1 Acidobacteriota bacterium
AGGCGGCTTTTGTTCATCGCAAAGCCGCCTAAAGGCGGGACTCAAAACTAATTCTTTCCGTTCCGCAATAAATATTAAATCGTTGGTCGCGAATAAATCCAAGCAAAGTGATGTTGAATTCCTTGGCGGCCTCGACCGCCAAACTTGACGGTGCCCCGACCGCGCAGACGATCGGAATCCCGGCCATGACGGCTTTCTGAATCAGTTCAAACGATGCGCGTCCGCTCAAAAAAAGAATGTTGGCGGCAAGCGGAATTTCATCTGCGAGAAACTTTGCGCCGATTATTTTATCAACCGCGTTGTGCCGCCCGACATCTTCCCGAAGGTCAATCAAATTCCCCGCAACATCAAAAAGAGCGGCGGCGTGAAGTCCGCCGGTTTCATCGAAAACCGTTTGTTGAGTGCGTAACCTTGCAGGCAATTGATAAATAATTTCAGCCGAAACGGTTGGAAAATCATCATTTTCAATTTTCTTCGCACCGGTCGCCAGCGCATCAAGCGAACTTTTTCCGCACACGCCGCAGCTCGAAGTCGTGTAGAAATTGCGCTCCAATTTTTTGAAATCAACCGAAATATTTTCAGCCAAATCAATCCGGATCGTGTTTTGATTATTCGGAAATTTGCCGCAATGTTTAATTGCTTGAATCTGATTTTTAGATTGCAAAATTCCTTCTGTAAAAAGAAATCCGGCGGCGAGTTCGGCATCGGCTCCGGGGGAGCGCATCGTGATTGAAACGGCTTTGTGCGTTAATTTTCTGTTTTCGATAAAGCCCAGACGAATTTCAAGCGGTTCTTCGACAGCCAGCAAATCAATCTCAGTTTCAGTTTGATTCTTTGCTGAAACTCTTTGGATTAGCGTCTCAAATTTGTTGCCTTTTGGTTTGGTTGCCGTGTGCGCCATAAAAAAATTGGTGATGCCCAAAAATTATAGCAAAAGACAGATACTAAACGGAACGATTCAGATTGATGCGCGGTAAATTTTAGCTAGGTAGAGCAATTTTTGAGTTTTCGAGCGTTTGTAGTTCCGCCTTGAGGCGGTTTTAGTTTGAGTATTCAGATATTTAATTATTTACAAAACTTGAGTTGACGACACTCTCAGACCGCCTCAAGGCGGAACTACAAACATTTGACGAAATACCGGATAACTTAAAAATTGCTCTACTTATGTCTATCCCCGCCATACAAAAAATCTGAACTATTATTTTATAGCGAAACTCGTCAAACCCGTAAGTTGTTGATTCGCCAACATCAAAACTCATTTTTGAGAACTTTTGAGAAATTCTGATTCCGGTTTTGAAGACTTTTGAGAACCATTCAGTTTTTAATGGGATTGTCGGCAAGAAATTTTTATGAAACTGCCGGCAATTTTATTGATAATCGGCAACTTTAAGTTTTCGGGAGAAAAAAATGAGACATAAAACAATCAAATTATTTACAATTTATTCATTGTTACTTGGCTTTTTCGCTTTTGTAATATCCGCAGAAGCGTTGGCGGCGGGCGTTTCGCTTTCGGCAACACCAAAATCGCAAACGGTCACAGTCGGGCAGACTGCGACTTATACCATAAATATCAACCGTGACAACTTCGCTGATAAGGTAACGCTTTCGGCAATCGGTTTACCGTCGGGTGCGAGCGCAACCTTTACTCCAAATACGACTACGGCGTCGAGTTCAGTTATGAAAATAACAACTCTGACAACGACTCCAATCGGAATATTTAATATCACCGTCAAAGCGACGGCAAGCGGTATCACGATTACGCCGATTACGGTTAAATTAACAACAAAAGCGTTACCTTCGATTTCGGTTTCGGTAAATCCGTCTTCGCAATCAATCGTCGCCGGACAATCAACTTTTTACGATATTTTCATTAACCGCACCAATTACGATGGCGCGGTGATGCTTTCGGCGCAAAATGTTCCGTTCGGCGTGTCAGTTTATTTTGAACCGGAAACGACCTACGGCAATTCGTCGCGGATGTATCTCTATTCATACGGTCACGAGTTTATCTCGAAAGATTACGGAATGCTCATCAGAGCCAGCAATTTGGGCGATGGAATTGATAAACTTACGCCGATCCAATTACGTGTCAATCCCGGAATAGTTTGGGCGGCGCAGTTTGGAACTCCGAACAATCAGACGATAAATCCGGATTTTGCAACCGATGTCACCTACGATTCCGCCGGAAATGTTTATCTCGTCGGTTATACCTATAATATTGCGGCTAGTGACAATGATGCTTGGGTTGCCAAATACAATTCGGCGGGAACACAATTGTGGCTCCGCGTAATTCCGAATCTGACCGATGACCGACCGACCGATGTTTTTGTTGACCCGGCGGGAAATGTTTATGCCGCCGGAAATACGCGTGTTCCCAATTACGACATTTTTGTTGTCAAGATTGATGCAAATGGCGTTCAGCAACCGCTCGTGTCGGCATTCGGCACTGCGTATGAAGAAGGTCAAAGCGGTTTACAGTTTGGTGTGAATTCGACGGGAAATACGACATTGACGGCCGTTACGCGGGTTCGCAGCAACAATACGGGATTTCGCGATCTTAATGGCGATCCTGCCAAATTTGTCAATTATAACATTACACGCTATGTTTTCGACGCAAACTTTAATCGAACAAGCACAACTGTTATGACCGACGCCGTCGGAAATCCAAAAGATCTGGCAGTTGGAAATGACGGTTCAATATACGTCTTAAGCGAAGATCTCAGCCAGATCGGAACTGACAATTTTTTGTTTGTTACTTCTCAAATAGAAAAATTCAATGGTTTGAACGGTCAGAACTATCGAAGCCAACAAATCGGTCCAACCAGCACGAATGCTTTTTATGGCACACGCTTAAAAGTTGATTCGGACGGAAATGTTTTTGCGGTTGGCAATGAATTTCGCAGACAGATTGATTTTCGGCTTTATTTTTCTAATTCGTGGATGGTCAAGCTCAATCCTCTCGGGACGGTGGCTTGGCAATCAACGCTTCCGCAAAATATTGTGTATCCGACAGAAATCACATCGCTTGATGTTGATGCAAACGGCATTATATATTATGCCGGTTTTACCTGGGATTCGCTTCGCGGAACAAATCCGAACCGCGGCACGCCGACCGATATGAATGCCCGAACAGATGCCTGGTTTGCCAAATATTCGGGCACAAACGGTACGCAACTCTATCTTAGTCAGTTTAATGTCAACGACCACGACGGTTTCAATGCCGTCAAAGTCGGGGCTGCCGGCACATTATACTTCGCCGGCTACACGTTGAATTTCAAAAATATAAATTACGGTTACCAAGACGCATTGTTATTGCGATGTTCGACTCTGTATTGCGGTTACACGCCTTAACCAAATAGTTCAATGACTAAAATCACTGACCTGTTTTGGGCTGATAATGAAATCTCCCAACTTATACGCTTTCTAGCCAGCAACTATGCAATAGAGCGCGAAGCGTGAAGCGCATTAACCATTAATGCACAGTTTCTAGGGGTAAAGCGTATAAGGAGCATGCAAAAAATAACTTGGAACGATAAGCAGATAAGCCAAAGTTTTGTAACATAATGCAGAAACACGCTACGCTCGTAAGGGCGCATTTCACACTTACGAGCGTAGCGTGTTTCTGTATTATCGTTATGTTACAAAACTTTGGCTTATCTGCTTAAATTATTATTTAGTAAGGTGTAAAAAATAACTTATAAC
>JANPDZ010000475.1:0-1637 GCA_031431735.1 Acidobacteriota bacterium
AACGGATGATTGGGAACTTCGCGGCGACGGTTCGGGCGATATGAATCTCATTCAATTTCATCCGATGCGCGAACTTATCAAGATTTATAACGAATATGGCGTTCATAGCACGTTTATGGCTGAAGTAATGCAGCAATTGACTTTCAGACGCGAGCAAAACCGTTTTCCTGAATTAAAAACGCTGGCAGATGACTGGGACGATACTGTTCGAGAGGCTTACAAACAAGGTCACGATATACAACTTCATATTCATCCTCAATGGTCTCAAGCAGATTTTCAAGACGGTCAATGGAAATTAAAAGGCGACTGGTCGCTGCCCAATTACAGCTTCGAAGAAGCCGACGCGATGCTCACATCCGCTAAAGGATATTTGGAAAATCTATTGCGTCCGATCAAGCCCGATTATCAATGCGCTGCTTTTCGTTCGGGTTCTTCGGTCATTGCGCCATCACCGTTTGCGCTGAATTTACTCGTCAAACACAACATCATTTTTGATATGAGCATCGTCGGCGGACTTCGTGTGAACACGCGTAATGTTCAATTCGATTACACAGATTGCGATGAGGATTTTTTGCCCTTTTATCCGCAAATGGAAGACGCACGGAAAGTTTCCGATAAAATGGAGCCGATAATCTGCGTTCCGGTATTTCACTTTTACGGTTCGAGGCGGCGCGTCGTTTTGCAAATTCTTTCAAAAATATGGAAACGAGCCAGACAAAAAAATAATAAGGATAAATATGCAAATCAGGAATGGACTGCGATCGGTCGGTCATCCGCACTTTCACGCATCTATGACAAAGCCATCGGGCCGGCAATCAAAGGCAAACACCTGACGGCTGATACGGGTCAACTCAATTTCGCTTTCCTGCGCGAAATGCTTCAAGCAATCAGGAAACGGGCGCAAAGCTCGAACTTAAAACAAGTTCCCGTAATTCTTACAAATCATTCAAAGTATATAAAAGATTTCACGGCAACCGAACGATTCATCAACGAAGTATCAAAAGCCGATGACATAAAATTTATTACTTTGACGCAATTGGCCGCGATGCTGCGAGCGGGCGAATTTGAAATCAGAAAATCCGCCGGCCGATTATGATTCAAGACTTTTGAGAAATTCTTTCGAGTAAAGTGCGCGCGGGTAAACGGTGATTCCTTCTTTTGCAAGTTTCAGCATTTTATCGAACAGCTTCGAAGCAACTGACCGGAAAAACGTCATTCCTTTGATCGTCAAATCACGGCACACTTCCGGCGGAATATTTGCCTTCATATATTGCGGAACATCGTGAACGATTTTCTGCATATTGTGAGCGTAAGTTTCAACGATTTCTTTTTCGCCTTGGTAGTTGATACACTGCGCGGCAAAAATTTGCGGGTGATATGTTTGCACGGGCGGATTCGATTTGAGCGCGTCGTCAATCGTGTAAACGAAAGACATATATTCCGTCCAAACTCCGATGCCGATGATTTTAGCGTTGTATTCGACAAGTTTATAGTAAGGACTGCAAATGTCGTAAGGATATGGCGATTGCTGATGCGTGTTGGTCAGTTCTTCGGCGTAATTTCCGATCGCGCAAACGGATTTTGTCGGATGAAGACTCCGAAGCGCGCCGCGCCGTCTTCGCGCAAACTCCGTCATC
>JANPDZ010000476.1:0-4827 GCA_031431735.1 Acidobacteriota bacterium
AGTATAAAATCAAATTGAAAGGCAAAAAAAAGCCAAAACTTGTCAAACAAGTAGAATGATGAGGAACAAACAGAACAAAAAAAGGCAAAAATCAGCTTGGAAATCAAACAGGCTTTTTTCTGCTTTTATCTAAAGTCGAGGTCTTTGGTTTTTGGTTTAAATAAAACCAATGACCAAAGAATAAAACCAAAAGCCAAAGTCCTAATAAATTACAACATTTTCATTCTACCGATTGTCTTTCCAAGATCTTCAATTGAGCGCGCCAGTTTTCCGCCAGATTGAACCGATGGATCTCGATCTCGCCGGAAATTGTCTTTGCCAAAAACTTAAAATCACGGTGAAACGAAAGCGTCGGCGCAACCAGATAGCAAATCGTCGGCGCGTTGGCAATTTCCAAATCGCCGAAAAGACGCGCTTTTTGCAGATTTCCCGCGCGTCTTTGCAGTTCGATCTTGCGCCAGTACTCGGCCGATTGGAAAACCATTTCGCGGTCGGCGGCAACTTTTAGTTCGATGATCACAAGCCGTCCGTCTTTGCGCAGAGCAAGCAGATCAATTTTGTCGCGATCGGCACGAAATTGATGATACAGCGGCGAAAGAAAAAGATTAGCGTCCAAAAGTTTGATATTCTTTCTTAAAATCGCTTCAAGCCACGCTTCGGACGCAATCTGAAAAAGCGCGTGACGCCGGTTCGGCGAGTCAAAGCGGCGATAGTTTTTGAGATTTTCGATCAGTTCAACGAGTTCATCGAAATTGTTTTCCGATAAGATCTGCCGCGATCTTTCAACGCCGAACCAAACCTTTTCTTGATCGAAAACCCGCCGTACACGTGCAAACGGCAAACCGTTGAATCGCAAGGTTTCGCCGTGTTTGCTAAAGATCACGTCAATTTCAGCGGGCGCAAATTCAATGATCTTCTGCGCCGTTTCGCTTGATCGCACATTTTCGGCGAGCTTTATTTCATTTGCTTTCTTGCGCCACAAATCCGCGATCTGCAGCCTTGGCAGATCTTTCACGGTTTCTTCGCTTTGCACATTGGCGCCTTGGCGAGAAATTTCTTTGATCAAAATTCGCGCCTTCCAATTATCCTGCAAAAGTGCGTGAAGTTTTTGCAGCTTTCCCGCCTGTTTTTTTTCGCCCGCGATCCAAATTGTTTCAATCGGATATTTCTTACGGCTTTGCAATCTGACGAGCCATAAACAAGCCGTCGAAAGCAGAAATTCGGGTGTTAGAGTTTCGGTTACATCGGCTAAAACAGCCGTCCGTTTGCCGTTTGGGTTTTCAAAAATGATTTGTGCAAAACGTCCGTTTTCCTTGTTCAGTTCGACGCGGACAAGTTTTGTCTTCGGAGAAAATTCTTTGACAATTGCGGCGATTTTGTTGGCTTTTTCAAGCCGCGCAAGCTCGACCGAATCGCTCAGTTCCCTTGCCAAAATACGCGGAACGAGTCTGGTTTTTTCGCGTTTCTTTTCAAAATTGCGCGTCAGATCGAGTAAAATTTCCGCGCCTTTTGTTTTAAGATCCACAATGCGCCACGTTTGAAAACCCTGGTCGTCTAAAAATGCGAAAAACAATTTGTTGCGCTCAAAAGTAATTTCGATCTCCGTATTTTGAAGCGAAAAACTCTTGCCTGACGCGTGAATAATGAGCCATTCGTGATGCGCGTCAAGCAGATCTTTGAGTTCGATTTTGAGGTTTTCGGCATTTTTCATTTTATGAGGAAAACTAAATTTTGGTATCTGATTAGGTCTTTGGCTTTTGGTCTTTGGTTTTTGGTTTTATTCAATGGAAACACGTTGACTTTCAATCAAGGTTTTAGAAAAATAAGCGGGCGTGATGAGAAATTCAATGCCAATCGGCAATTTCTTTCAAAAACCAAAGACCCAAGCAGTTACAAATTTTGCCTTTTTACTTTTTACTTTCAGCTTCAACCTGCCAGTCATATTTTTCTTCAAAAAATTCGATCATACTTTTTGACCAAACCGTGTAGCCTTTCTCCGACGGGTGAAGTCCGTCCGCGAAAAAATCGGCGGGAACGGTTGAAGGCTGATGAAAATAAAGTACGTTTTTCATTTCGGCGGTAAATTCCCGTGCATTTGCGTCGTGCAAGGCGGAAAGATGTCCGAGAATGAATTTTATCGGATTTGGCAAAACGGGTGAAAGCCGGATGGCGGGCGCGTTGGTGATAAAAAAGGTCGCGTCCGCGTTTTTTTCCCGTAAAATTGCCACAAGTTTCCGCATATCGCGCCGAAAGGTGCGCGGACTTCGAAGTTTCAAAACTTCGTTACCGCAGAGCGCAAGCATTATGTAATCAAATTTTTCGTCCGGAATTTGCGGGACGAGATCGCGAATCGTTTCCTTAACGGTAATTCCGCTTCTGCCGACGACGTGCCATTCGACGGATTGACCGATCTTTTCGCCTAAAACCTGTGCAAATTGTCCGGCGAGCGCGGTTTCGTGTGTCCGCGCGCCCATTCCGGCGGCGGTTGATTCGCCAAGCACAAGAAGTTTTGCGCTTCGTTCGCCATTATCAAATTGCCCTTTTGTTTCGCCGCCGGCATCGGGCAGACGGCCGATCTTTCGGCGCACATATTGCCCTTGCAGATACAAAAACGGTGACAACGGCAAAAGAAGAATGCCGCCCAAAACATAAATTGTTTGCCAGATAATCAAATTCACAGTAAAAAATTTTAACGCAAAGACACGAAGGCACAAGGTCGCCGGAGATTTATTGTCTCATCTTACGCTATTTAAGAAATATTACCGCAAAGGACGCTGGTGGCGCAAAGTTCTTTAAAATATCGTTTGACAACTCTTCATTTTCAATCGAAAAATTCTTTTTTGAACAAAAAAGAGAAGAGTTTTTGGACGTTTTAATCGGGGAGAAAGGTAGTCGCGCCTTTTAGTAAACCTATTTTACTTTGCGTCCACCAGCGTCCTTTGCGGTGAAAACTTTTTCGACCTGCGTAAGGTGAGTTATTGTTTTTTTCTTTCGGATCTTCACCGCTTTACATAATTTAATTTCGAGTTATGTTAAAATTACACGCATCAGTAATGTTTTTATTTAATCTTACCAAATTTTTCGCTCTGTTTGCGCTATTTTTTTTGCTTTTTTCGGCGTGCCGCTTTTGGCAAACGGGCGGCGGCGAAACTTCGAACAAAACGCCTGTCATTTCGGAAGAGTTAAAAAGCGAGATTCCTTTTTCGACCAAAGAACCCGAACAATTTCAAACTGAAATCGTCGTGATGGCAAACGAAACCGAGCGAAAAACGTTTATCGCCCGAAAAGGCGCAAACCGCCGCTATGATTTTAATTTCGGCGCGAAAAACCAATTGACGAATTTGCAGACCGATAAAAATTATCTGATCTTAAACGAGAAGAAAATTTATGCGGAAACGGGCGTGGCGCAAACGGTTTCGACCGATGATTGGACAAATTTTTTAACAACCGAATGGCTCAACGAAAAACAAAGCGCGAAATTTGAAAAACTGGAAACGATAGATACTCTGACGACTTACCGTGTCAGACCGGGCGAAAGCCTTTCGTCCGAAATGCTGATTTCGGTTGATGAACAAATCGGTCTGCCGATCAAACAGCAATTTTACAGCACAACCGACGGACAGAATATTTTGACTTACACGGTTGAATTGAAAAACCTGAAACTGCAAACGGACGAAAATCTTTTTGCTGTTCCGTCAGATTATAAAAAAGTTTCGATTGAAGAATTTCGGCGCATTTTGCGAAGCTATCAAGATTGAAATTAACACACTTAAATGAAATGTGCGCCTTTGCGTTTTCATAACAAAATGAGTGAAATAGAAAAACCAACAGGATTTGAAAAAGCGTTAAAAGACCGTATTTTTGAAACATTCGGCAAAGTTCCGTTTGTCCAACTGATCGGCATGGAATTGGTCGCGATCGAAATCGGCGAAGCCAGGATCAAACTCGATATGCGCGACGAACTTCGCCAGCCATACGGACTTCTGCACGGCGGCGCGACCGCGTCATTGATTGATACGGCGACGGCTTTTGCGATCCTTGGAAATCTGGCGGATGGCGAAATAGCTTCGACCGTTGATTTGACGATCCAATATCTGCGCCCGCATACGATGGGCACGATAACCTGCACGGCAAAAGTTACCCGTGCGGGAAAACGTCTTTTATTCGTTTCGGCTGAGGTCGCCAACGAAGAAGGAAAATTGGTCGCGACCGCGCTTTCAACTTACTCAAAAGTGTAGTATTTGATGAGTTTTTTGGCGTTTGGTTTTATTCAAATTAAACCCGTTGATTTTCAAACAAGAGTCTGAAAAATAAGCTTCTTGGTAAAAAGTTCAAAGCCAATCTGCAAGTTCTTTCAAAAACCAAAAAACCAAAGATCAAGGACTTGTATGGGGATTGTTTTTTTTTAATCTCGAAAATTGACAACAATGCGGGCGCAAAGCACCACTTCCCGACCTGAAATTGGTTTTATCGGGTTTTGTTTAACTTTTATCTTGGAAGAAAAGTGTAAGGTTTATCCATCAATTTACAGCAAATTTAAGGTCAGGAAGGGTTGCTTGCGCCCGCTCAAGTCAAAACATTTTCAATTCAAAAAAACAATCCACATTCAAGACCTAAACAATTACAAAAGTGCAGATAAATTGTAACGATCAAGAACCGTAAGTTAAATTATGAATGCCGTAATAGAGGATAAAAATCATTACAAAGGCAAGAAAATAAAGTCCGGTCATAAAATAAGCCTCGGTGAAAAGTGATTTGTCGGGCAGCACGAGCATATTTCGCGCATCGGTCGGACCGCGCACGATCAAAACCCAAAGAATCGCCACA
>JANPDZ010000477.1:0-20379 GCA_031431735.1 Acidobacteriota bacterium
ATAAAAAATAAACGGCCCGCGCACGAACACGTATGGGGCTTATTTGCGCTTATTAATAAAAAAACCCGCTAAAATCCTCTAACTCCGTTTTCGACCGCGTCCTATTTTTGACACTTTTCACAATGAATATTGAGTTTGTAAACAACTTTTCAGTTTACCAATCTTCAACCCCTGATTCGCATTTTTAATACTATTTTTTAATGTCGTTATCAAAGTATTTGTGTAAATACCGCCGCCGACCGTGTCCGCCGGATCCATATCGTAATTGTTCCAAGACGGGAACAATGTCGGATTAGTTCCGCCAACTGCGCCCGGAAGTGCAGTATTGGTGAACGTCGTCGCCGCCGCTCCATTAACCGTCAGCATACCGTTTGTGCCTGCACTAAGCGATGTAACCGGAATGCCATAGACCGTCGAAGCCCAGCCAGCCGGAAGCGTAATCGCAACCACCCCATCGTCCACCGTGCTACCCGGAACGAGCGTGCCGCCTGCCGGAATGGTTTGCCCGGTTTGCGTTGTGAAAGCATAATCCAACGGTCCGACGATGGCTCCCGGCAGGTATTTATTCGGAATCGGAGTATCACTGCCGAGACCGAAGTTGATGATCGTGAATCCGCCATCTGTCGAACGCCGGATCCTCCAAGTGCCGTTGCGATAGATCGCAATGTCATCACTGCCGTCGCCGTCATAGTCGCCCGGAACGAGAATGTCGCCCGCAGTCCCCCAAACGATCGCTCCATAATTCGTCCCGAGGTCCAGGGATGTGTACCAGGTGTTGTTACTTGGACGGAAGACCGCAAAGTCGGTTGTCCCGTCGCCGTTGTAGTCACCCGGAACGAGCTTGTCACCGCTCACGCCGTATTGTTGTGCCAACAACGTACCATTGGAGCTTCGCCGTACATACCAGGTGGCGTTGCTCGGTCGGAACACCGTCAAGTCAGCCTTGTCGTCGCCATCAAAGTCTCCGACCAACGGCACGTCGCCGCTTGCACCCCAAACCTGTACGGTTGGTACGCTATCGGAACTTCGAAGGATCCACCATTCCGACGTGCTTGGACGGAAGACTGCAATATCAGTCTTGTTATCGCCGTCATAGTCGCCAAGCGTTGGAACGTCAAATTGTTGCCCCCATTCCTGAATTTGGACGGTGCCGGTGGAACTTTTGAGTACATACCAGAAGTTCATGGATGGGTCTGGATTTTCGCGGAAGACCGCCGTATCAGCTTTGCCGTCGCCGTCGAAGTCGCCCGGAACGATATTATCACCCGCCGTGCCCCAAACGATAGCGCCGTAGCCCGCCGTCGAGCGTAGCAGATACCAGTTGCCTGTTGACGGACGGAAGACCGAAGGATCGGTTTTGCCGTCGCCGTCAAAGTCGGCACGCGAGCGGATAGCCGTAGGCACATCCGGAAGCGCAAAAGCCGCTCCCACCAAAACCATCGCCAAAGCGACCACCGTAAATAATTTTCCAACCGTTTTCGTAATTTCTAATTTCATTTTTTTCTGTTCTCCTGTTTCTTTAATTTATTTTTTAATTTAGTTCAAAGCCGTTTCACAGCCCTTACGCCTTCTGAGTGGCAGAAAGGAGAAAAAGGTTACAGCCGTCAGACTGGGAGCGCAGGCAGCCTTGCCTGCATCGCGCTTCGCTGGAACTCTTGCAGGCTGCGGGCTGCCTGCGCTCCCAGCCTATTTGTTATCGTTGATGATGCAGTCAACCGTTACGGGTTGGCACGGGTTGTTGGTGTCTTTTTTCTTTTTGTCTTTTTTCTTTTTGTCTTTTTTCGCTTTTTTTCTTTTTTCGGCGGTTGATGCAGTCAACCGTTACGGGTTGGCACGGGTTGTTGGTTTCTATTTTCTTTTTGTCTTTTATCGGCGGCACAGGCGTTTTTGCCGGAGTCGGTTTGACTTCTGGTTTTTTTGGCGCAACGACGATTTCCGTTGCGGTGTCATTGGAAATAACCGTCTGCTCCGCTTCAGTTTCAACCGTCGGCGGATTTTGCGTTTCGGAAAATGTTTTTACAGTCTCGATATTTATTTCCGAAACATCAAAATTCGCGTCGGCTTCGCTTTGCAAAAACCACGCGCCAACGCCTGTTCCGAAAAGCGCAAAAAGAATAATTGCGGCGGCTGAAATAAGCCAAATTCTTTTCCGTTTCGGCGGTTCGGGAACAATAGTTTCGGAAGTTTCCGGCAATTTTTCTTCCGTTTCGTTTTCAAATTCAAAACCTGTCTCCGTCAGCAAAAAAGCCGATGAGTTTTCTTCGATTTCATCATTTTGAATTTCAATCGGCGAATCGTTTTCATCATTCAAAATCACGAAAGAATCTGCACCAAAGACATTTATTTCTTGTTCCGACAAGAGTTTGCAGGTTTCGCCGTAGTAATTTTTGTGAACGTCGGTAAAAGTTTCGGGCAGATTTTGTCCTGTCGCAGCCCGATTCGTAAAAAACCGTCGTTCAGCTTCGATTTGTCGGCGTTCAGCTTCGAGCGATTCTCTTTCGCGTTTTAGTTTTTCTAATTCCTCAAGCCAAACGGCGCGGTTTAATCCTTCTTCGCGCTCGTCTTTGGTTTTCAAAATTTCGCGCAATGCGGCTTGCATTTCTTTGACGTTGGCAAAGCGGTTTTCCATCTTGATTTCCATTGCTTTGAGAATCCATTCGGAAACCGCCGCCGGAATTTGTTTGTTCAATTCTTGAGGATTCGGCAACGGATCAGCTTCGGAGTCAAAAATTTTTATCGCTCGTTTCATCGAATCAACCGGAAGTGTGCCGGTCAAAAAATGATAAAGCGTCGCGCCGAGCGCGTAAATATCGCTTCGCCCGTCGGTTTTGTTCGCAAAAGCATATTCAAATTTCACGCCGAATTTTTCCGCTAAAAACTCGCGGTAATTTGCGTCAACCACTTTTATAATCTGTTCGAGCGGCGAATAATGCAGAGTTGCGGCAATAAATGTCTGATTCGTCAGCGTCAGCCCGAAACCCGCGTCGGCGGCTTTGGCAATGCCGAAATCGAGCAGTTTGATTTTGCCGCGAAGATTCAATTTCAGATTTTGCGGCTTGATGTCGCGGTGAAAAACTGGTGTTTCGAGCGTGTGCAGATAATCGAGTGCGTCCAAAATCTGGTCAGCCCAATCCAAAACTTCGTCCAATTCAAACGCCTTTCCGCATTTTTCCAATCTGCTCGACAGATTATCGCCTGACACGAGTTCCATCACCAAAAATTGCCGACCGTTTTCGACAAAATAATCTATCACCTGCGGAAACGTCTCGTGTTCCAATCCGGCGAGAATCTTCGCTTCGCGCTCAAAGGCTTGCTTGAGCAGGTTTTGCTGATTCAAGTTCGCTTCCTCGCCTGCATTTATCAAAATTTCTTTGACCGCGATATTTTTTCCGAACCTCTTTCTATCTTTCGCCTCATAAACCGTTCCCATTCCGCCGTTTCCCAGTTGTCCGACAATCCGGTAACGATTTTGCAATATTTCATTGACTGCTAACATATTTAACCTCTGGATTTAATATTTTATTGGAAATGCGATTAATCAATTTCCATTTTCATTTCTAAGTGTCGGTAATCTAAAAAAGGTTACGTTTTCGATAAATCGAGCTAAATTTTTGCTCTAAAACAAAAAGACGTTCCGAATATAAATCGGAACGTCTTTTTTAATTCAACGCCGCAGTAATGATATAAAGCATCAATCCCGCATATAGCAAAAATGCACTTGCCGCCTTTGCTTAATTCGGCTGTCAAAAATTCAACAAATTCGACGGGCGACATCACGGTTAAACCCAAATTTTGCTCCGCCGAAAGAAAATCTTTGCGGTTGGCGGTTACGACAATCGCGTTCGCGTTCATCGCGCAATCAATCACCAAATCATCGCCCGCGTCAGGCGAAGTCGGTCGCCACGAGTAATAAATCTTCGTCCATTCGGCTTGCGCGACTTTTTATTCATAATATTTTTCACAATCTACTTTAATTTTACTGTGCAAATCTACCTTTAAGTGGCGGATATTCCACCATCAATCTAAATCATTTCACGGCAAATTTATCAATAAACTGTCCGCCCGTTTTTCGTTAAAATCGAATAATTTCGGCTGTTGGATATTTTGGCGGCAAGATTTGTCAACGCAAAAAACCGCCGAGCGTTGTTTTTCGGTTGGCGATTTATTGTCAATTGTTACTGATTTGATTGTGCCGTTTTTGATGCCTTCATAAAGCGCGGGAACTCGATTTTCGCCGTATTTGAGCCATTCACGAAAGAAAAGTTGTTTGTTTGAATCTGCATCGGCGAGTTTGCTGAAAATTCCGTCTTGCAAAAGCGCGTAGCTCAATAAACCTTGTTTCAAACTTCCGCCGAGTTCGAGCGCGACGTTATCGGCTTGCGTTGCTGAGAGGATTTTCATTCCTTTGTCGTAGGCGAGTTGTCCTAAACCTCGACTTCCCATCGGACCGGGTTTGAAGCCGTCGCCTTGGACAGCCGCCGCCGAATGACACGCATCAACGATCATCAGCATTTCCCGCGCCGTTACGTCGCGCATCCAGAGCGAAAGTTCGTCCGACGAAATCAAGCGCGGCAAAACTTCGGTCGTCAATTTTTCCGTCTTTTCGCCGATGTCGTAAGGCAAAAGATAAAAAATGCCGTTGCGGTCGGCGTAACCGTGTCCCGAATAAGTGATTATCAGCGTGTCTTCGGGCGAAATCGCGGGCAGTTTGTCGGCGGAAACTTTTTGCCCGTCAATAAGAACAGAAAAATCCGCCGTTTTGTCAGACTTTCCCGCCAGACGATTAAATAATGCTTCGATATTAGGTTTCGTGGCAGTTTTTTCGTTTAGTTTTCCGTTCGCGCCGTAATCGGAGACGAGATTGATTTGAATGAGTTTGGAATTTGTGCCTGTTTGTTTTGCTTTCAGCCTTTCGCCCAAAATTTCCTGAGTTTTGTAAGCGTCAACGGCGGCGTAATTGAGATTGTAATTCGGATTTTCGCTGGCGTTCACGCCGATTGAAACGAGATATGTGTTTCCCGCCCGCGTTGTCGGCTTGCTGATTTCAAAACTCTTGCGCGAAGTTTCGCTTTTTACGCGGTCATCATTAAAAGCATAAGCCGAAAACTCAACCGCTTTGCGCCCGTCCTGCGGCAGACGCACATTTTCAAAAACAAAAGTCGCCTTATTTTTGTCAAATTTCACCACCCGCGCCAAATCGTTTGCCTTGCGCCAAGCCTTATCTTCTTCGGTATTCAAAAGAGTTTTCGCCGCCCGATCTTTCTCAATCGCCTGCGGAGCAGATTTGATATATTCCTCCAAATCCAAAACCCGCGCCGAAGTCCCGACCATCTGCCCATCCCGAAAAAGCCTTAAATCAAACACGCCCGAAGTCAATCGTTTCTGCGCGATTTCTTCCGTCCGGCTTTCAACTTCGACAACCACATCAACCAATCCGCCGCTATTTGCCTTCGGCTTAATTTCCTTAATCTCAACCTTTGGCTGAACCCGATTAATCTCCGCAATCGAAGGCAGCGGCTTAAATTCCGTATCGCAATTATTCTCTTCCGTGCATCTCAAAACACGCGGAAGCAGCCCCGGCTCATAATACTGCCGCATATACAATTCAAGCGGTTTCGGGGTAAGCGGCTGGTCAGGCAAAACCCAAATCAAACCTTCAATTTTATTCAAATCCTCATTCGTATCAAACCGTCCGTCGGGAGTTGTAACAACCCAATTTTCGTTATCAAGAGCAATTAGTGTCGCCAGCTTTTTTCCTGTTTGTTTATCAGATAATTGAATTCCGCTACCTTCAATAATTTCTGCGGTTAACTTATCTGAAACCGAACCTTTGTAAACTTCCGTTAGTAATTTTGGGAAAAATTTAGCAATTTCTTGCTTAGTAGTTGGAGCATCTTCATCCAAAGAATTTATTAGGTTTCCGCTCTCAACATCCCAAAGTTTAATTGTTTTATCATCACTTATCGAAGCCAAAATTTTTCCTTCTTTATTGAAAGAAACCGCCCAGACTCGTAGCAAATGTCCAACAAAAGATTTTAACTCTTTGCCGCTTTCTATATCCCATAACTTAATTGTTTTATCCTCGCTTCCAGAAGCAAGAACTTTTCCGTTTGGGCTAAATGCAACCGCCCAAACATAATCAGAATGTTCCTTCAGAGTTCTTAATACTTTTCCGCTTTCAGCATCCCAAATTTTAATAGTTTTATCTAATCCTGCAGAAGCAAGAGTATTACCATTTGGACTAAATTCAATCGTTTTTATTATTGAAGAATTTCCAATTAATGTTTTTAGCTCTCTTCTGGCATTTATATCCCACAATTTTATTGTGTCTTCAACACTTCCCGAAGCAAGAATTTTGCCATCGGGACTAATTGCGACTGGAATGCTGGCTGAAGTAAGTTTCCCTAAATCTTTTCTTGTTTCTGCATCAAATAATTGAATTGTCCCGTTCCAAGTTGATAAAATAAGGAACTTTCCATCTCGATTAAAATTGAGGGATAAAATAGGAGAGTCAGAGTTAAATGACAGAGTTTTTAGTTCATTGCCTTTTTCAATATTCCAAAATTTAATTGTTTGGCTTTCATCAATTAGAATCTGACTTTGAATTCCTGAAGCTAGTATTGTTCCTTCGGAGTTAAATGCCAATAATTCAATAGTATCAGTGTGGCTAGTGAGAGTTTTCAACTCTCCTCCTTTATTTACGTCCCACAGTTTTATTGTTTTATCTTCACTTCCCGAAGCAAGAATTTCTCCGTCTGGGCTAAAAGTTATTGCCTCAATTAAGCCAGAATGTCCAGTCAAAGTTCTGATTTCTTTTTGACTATTTACATCCCACAATTTTATAGCATCAAAATTTACTGTAGCAAGTGTTTTACCATTAGGGCTGTATGATATTGTGTCCACATTATTAGGTTTTGTTGTTTGAGTTTTTAAGTATTTGCCATTCTCCGCATCCCAATTTTCGAGCGTTCCATCACCGCTTTCTAAACTCAAAATTTTTCCATCGGAATTAAAGAAAACCGATCTAACACCACTGAACTCATAAGTATTGCTAGTAAAAGTTCTCAATTCTTTTCCATCCAAGACGTTCCAAAGGCGCACTATTTTGTCCTTACCTACAGAAGCTAAAAATTTACTGTTAGGACTGAACGATACTGACTCAACATCGCTAGAATTTGGAAAGGTTTTTAATTGGTTTCCGCTGTTGATATCCCAAAGTTTGATTGTTTTATCCTCACTTCCCGAAGCAAGAAGTTTACCATTAGGGGAAAACGCAATTGACTTAATCGAACCAGAATGTCCCGTTTGAACAACCAGTTGCGGTTTATCACTTTTTGTTTCGATGGTTTGCGCTCCGGTGATTGATTTTTGTCCGACAAAACAAATTGCCAACAGAAAAACAGCTCCGACAATGATGAATCGGATGGCGATTTTGTTTTTGGTTATCTTTTGTTTCATAGCTTCATTTTTCTTCGGCTGGGAGCGCAGGCAGCCTTGCCTGCATCGCGCCTTCAAGCGAAGCGAGAAGATGCGCGGCTCGCTCGGTTACTCGAAAGTTGCATTTTATTCGAGCGTTTGCCGTTCCAGCGAAGCGTCGAACGGTAACGCCTGTTCAACTGAAAAGTTTGAGAAAATCAAAAGCCGTGCGCCGCGTGGCTTTGATATACCCTAAACTTTTGAGATAGGCAAGCGTGTCGCGCCTTTTCTCGCAAAGCCTCGAACGCGCTTGCAGGCAAGGCTGCCTGCGCTCCCAGCCTACTCCCAGCTTTACTCATTTTTTCTGTGCCATGCGCTGGAGTAACGCCAGTCGGACGGCTTTTCGCAGAGTCCGGCTTTGACCGGATTGTTTTCGATATAGACGAAAGTGTTTTCAAAATGGCGGTAATCTCGAATAAACCGGTCAAACGGTTCGGGAAACCAAAAGCGGCCGCTTCGCCCTAAAATCTTATTTGCTTTGCTTGCCGTGTATGATTTCAGCGAATGAACAACCTGCGACAGCGCGTAGCCGTTTTGCTGAGTCAGAAGCAAATGAACGTGATTCGGCATCAGAACCCAAGCGTCTAATTTATATTTCTCGCCCTCAAATTTTAACAGATTTTCTTCAATCATTTGTGCAACTCTGTCATCCCGCAAATGACATTCGCCAGAGCCTTGGTCGAGATAATATTCGATTCGTTTGCGAAATTCCACGTCCGTAATCTTCTTTTGTTCGAGTTCGATTTGCCAGCATTTGAGGATTTTCTGCGGCAGCGAATCAGCCAAACGATAAGTAATAAACTGCATCCTCTCGCCGCCGTCAAAATGCGGCAGATAACCACGCGAATACCAGCCCTTTGGTTGTTGTTCGTTCATATTTTTTTCGGCTGGGAGCGCAGGCAGCCTTGCCTGCGCGTTCCAGCGAAGCGTCGAACGGCAACGCCGGATTACCTAAAAAGTTTAAGCTAATCAAAGCAATGCTGAGCACAGCGTTTGATTACCTAAAACTTTTTAGGTAATCAAACGTCTCGCGCCATGTTCTCGCAAAGCCTCGAACGCGCGTTGCAGGCAAGGCTGCCTGCGCTCCCGGCAAATCGGCTTATTCAGCCAAAGTCCATTCAAAATAACCGTCTTTGGAATTGTTTCCGCAGGTGATGTCTTTTGGTCCCCAGTAGAGAAAAGTTCCGTCGTCAAATTCGGCACGGGCGTAGAGTTTGGTTGCGCCTGAGCCGGTCGTCGTGTAGTTGCTGTCGTATTCGCTGATCGTGCCGCGATATCTGCCGTCTATGTAGATGTCAATGACATAGCCGGTGTCATTGATGAGATCAATATTGCAGGTTCGCTGCCCGTTACCGCGTGTTTTTGTTTTGGTTGATTTACTGTTTTTCGAATTTTGACTGCGCATTGCGGTAACGTTTTTATCTTCTGTGCCGCTACCTTTTTCCGATTTCTGGGTAACTTTTTCGGATTTCGTTTGACGAACTTTTTTATTCGAGTTTTGCGCCTCAGTTTCCGTAATCAGGCTGACGGGCGAAAACGCGACTGAAACCGATAAAATCACCAATGCGATCAACATAAAAAACAATTTTATTTTCATAGATTTCTCCTTGGAGTTTCTGCTTTTATCTCAAATTTCAATAAGCGAAACTCTTATTTTTTTCTCCTAACTTGACTTATTTTCAATTTAACTAAACCCGTATTCGGTTTTAGTTCTTTATTTTGTAAAGAATTTGTTTGTCGAAAGCCGAAAATCAAAGGTTTTCGGCTTTTCCGTTATTGAACAATTTCGATGTCAACATTTTTGGTTGCCCAATCGCTGACCTCAAACTGCATTGTGCCGCTGCGGGTTCCGGTTGCCGTCTGTCTGATAAGCTGCGACAGCGACGGGCCGCGAATACCTTTGGCGATCCCGGGTTGTTCCAATATCTCACCCGGAAATACTTTAGTGGTCGCTATGACTTTGAGTGTTTCGATTCCCGGCGGCGATTTTTCTAACGGCTCGATAAAAAATACACCGCAATTTCCCGGACCGATTTTTTGATTTGTCGTATAAGTTCCGCCTCTTTTTGGCAATATTTCACTTTTATCAGCTCCTTTGGGTGGAAACAACATACTGATTTTCCCGTCGGTAGTTAGGGTGTAAATATATGTGTACAGATCAAATTCCGAATTATTTGTGACTTTGAAATAATAAAAGTCACCCGGTTTTAATTTCGGAGTAGTGTTCTGGTCTTTTTTCTGCTCATCCTCGGAAACCGTTTCAATCACGCATTTCCCGCTATTGAAATTTTTGTAATCAAAGGATTTTAAACGGATTAATTCAACTTTCAGACCGTCGTTTAATCCGGAACCGCCGCTTGAGAGCTTTCGCAAACTCTGGATACGGGCAAATTTATCCAAAGCGTCTGCCAGACATTCAGCCGCTTCTGCATCGTTCGCGCTATACCAAAGATTATAAAGCGGTTGTCCGAGCCGGTTGCTGATGAAAAAGCCTTGCTCGTCGTCCGTTGGCATCGTTCCGTAAAATCTTTTTTGAGCGCATTTAGGAACGTTGCCCTTGCCGCCCGCTTTGATAACAGGTTGAATGTTGCCGGCAACGAAAGCCGTGTAATCTGCCCGCACAACCGCGACATCCCAATCACCGACCGATTTGGAAACTTCAATTGAACTTTTGCCGCGAGTTAGTGTAATTCCATCCAAAATATCTTTCGCCTGAACGGTTTTGACCATCGCATTTTCCTTTAATTTCGTTTCGATTCCGGCGAAAACTTTTGAACTCGCGTCAGTATTCGACACAGTCGTATCGAGCGCAATGGTTTGCTTGTCGGTTTTTCCGAAACTCGGTGAAACAATTCTCACGGTTGCGTCTTTCGGAACTTCCGTCATCGTTTTATCGGTTAAAACAACTTCTCCGGTCGAGGTAAATTCATCGGTTGGGTCAATGATCGCGCCGCTTCCGATTTGTTCAATGATCTTGCTGTTCGGTTTTTTACCGAAAACAGCGATTGCCGCGCCGCTGCCCGCACCGACGATCGAACCGACCTTCATTTTGATTTCGTTGACTTCGACAATGTCTTCGGGTTTATCCGTGTTAATATTTTTCTTAACGACTTTTACATCTTCAATGAAGATCGGGACGCTTTTTTGCCGTGTCGCTGATGAACCGAAAATTTGGCGGTCAATATCGCCTTCAACCTGCGGTGTTTGGTTTTTGTCGAGAGAGATGACTTTCGCCTGCACCTGCCGCATCGCTTCGCGGTAAGTCATATTCGGATTAAGGCGCAAAAGATGCACCAAACTGAATGTTAATGCGCCGTTCCAATCACTTTTCTTGGAATTGTCGGGATCGGTAAAAACATCTTCCTGCGATTCTTCTTTGGGCAAACTGCCCGAAATCGTGACATAACTTTCGTTGCGCGTCATTCCGTCCTGTGGTGTTGTGCCGCCGCCTTTTGAATTATTCGGCACAACAATATTGCGGTAAACGCTTTTGCTGACGCCGCCGCGCGTGACTGTTCCCGAATGACAGCTGTCGAAAATAAAAGTGATATTTGTCGTATAGTTTTTGAGTTCGGTCAGCCATTGGTCAAATTCGTCATCAATGATGTCTTTCGTGCCGCTCGTGTCCGAATCGTGCGGGACGATGGTTTCATCAATTCCGTCGGTTTCATCGCCATTTTGGTCGGCTTTCTTTGCCCCGTGTCCGCTGTAAAATAAGACGATTGTGGCACCGTCTTTCGGTTCGACTTTGGCAGCTATCTGGTATTCTTTTGCTTTTTGAATCAATTGAGAAACAAAGGCTTTGCGAATTCCGTCCTGGGTTGCTTCCGAATTCAAAAGCGTTTTGATCGGCGAATTCGCCGTCTTATCAGCCTTAAATTCGTAGGTATTGACCAGCAGATCTTTCATCATCGCGACATCATTGTTTGTCCCGTTCAAATGTCGGATATTTTTATCATTTTCTTTGGCGGGATAGACTTTGTATTGGTTGATGCCGATCAGTAATGCAAATTTCGATACTTCGGGCTTGGTTTGTGCATTGACAATTTCATTCGATGAATTTGAAAACGCGAAATAAAGCAGACCGATTGCCGTGCAAGTTGCCAGCAATCTTATGTATTTAATTTTGTTCATAATTTTTCTCCTTTTTTAGCTGGGAACGCAGGCAGCCTTGCCTGCCCGTTCTAGCGAAGCGTCGAACGGAAACGCTGGTTATCAATTCAAGTTTCGAGTAAATCAAGCGTGTCGCGCATCTTCTCGCAAGTTTCGAGTAAATCGAGCGTGTCGCGCATCTTCTCGCAAAGCCTCGAAGGCGCGGGCAAGCGAGACGCTCGCGCTCCAGTCATTTTTGGTCATCTTATATATTTTCATTGCTTTTGTTGTGCCGCTTTGATAATCTCCGTTATCAAAATTCCAATTATCTCCTCCTTTTTCCCGGTAACTTTTACTTTGCCGAGAACTTTTTTATCTTGCACGAGCGAAACTTCCGCCGTGATCGTGCCGTCGGCATTGACCGTATAAAATCCGCGCGGACTCAAACCGTTGGCGGCTTTGGTGGCTTTGATATAGTTGAGCGCGCCACCTTCGCCACGGCTTGAAACGAGACTTTGTTCCATCAGCCGCAGTTCGAGTTTGTCGGTCAGTTCTTCGTCGTCGGTTTCCTGATCTTTTACTCTTAAGGCGGGTTGCAGAATCAGCGGGACTTTCGGCGCCGGTTGAATGTTTTTGCGTTCGTCGCCTTCGATGCGTCCGATCGAGAAGGATTTTGATTCACCTTTGAAAAAGTATGGTTTTTGCACGCCGCCGATGCCTTTTGCCAAATCTTCGACTTTGTTTTCGGTGTATCCGAACCATTTTTCGATGTCCAAAAACCTGCTGTCGTCCAAAACCGTGTCAACCGTCATCGCTTCGATCAGCGAATAAGTCAGCAAGCCTTGCCGAAATTCGTTTGCCTCGTAAGAAACTTTGTCCGACGCACTGCCCATCAAAACATAAAATCCGGTTCTCTCGCGCAGACGGTCGAGCGAGCGAATCTGCAATTTGTCTTCGTCAGTATCGCTTCTGACCATCGCCATCAAATCCTTCTGCGCCGCGCCCGCCGCGCAGGTGTCGAAAATCATCACCTTTTTCGCGGCTTTGATGTCGAAAACCCATTTTGCAAATTCAAGCGAAGTAATCGTAATCGGTTCGCGCTGACTCTGATTGCCCAAAGCATTGCCGTCGAGCGTCGTCGCGTCCATCGTCGGATACAGATACATATCGTAAA
The DNA here is from genome assembly GCA_031431735.1 of Acidobacteriota bacterium. Classification (GTDB taxonomy): domain Bacteria; phylum Acidobacteriota; class Blastocatellia; order Pyrinomonadales; family Pyrinomonadaceae; genus JAFDVJ01. The sequence continues at coordinate 12,743 of JANPDZ010000477.1, forward strand.
ACGAGCTTTCCTGCTTGGCTTCAACCGATTTAATCGCCGTGCCGTGTCCCGACAAATACACAAACACGACATCTTCCGGCTTGGCTTTCGCGGCAACTTCGGCGAAAACGTCCTTAAAATTCTGCTTTTTCGGCTCAAGCCGCTTAAAATCCGGCACGTCCGCGAGTCCCGCAAATTGTGATTTCTGGTCTTTTTCGGTGCTGAGAAGCCGCAGATGAACTCGTTCGCAAGGTTTTTGCTTTGCCATTTCATCACTGCAAAAATAACGCCGCGCCGCACGGCTGACGGCGTTGGCAATGTCTTCCGAATCTTTCGCGGCATAACGCAAATCGAGCGAATCGCCCGCATAATCGGAAACGCCCGCAACAATCGCGTAAAAATTTATCTCCGAAGGCTTTTTCTGTTCGTCTAATTTAAAAACGCCCGTGCCTTTTGAAACCGCGCCTTGTCCGTTCACATTGAGAAAAACCTCTTTCGCCCGACTCCGCACATCATTTTCGAGATTCCAAACAATAATCTCGACCTTATTTTCACCACCGCGCAATTTCTCCTTCGGAATCTCCACCGCCAAATCCACACTCGCCGCGCGTCCATTCACATTCTTCCCAACCCGCGCATCCGAAATAATCTCACTACCATTCAACTTAACCTCAACCCGCCCAATCCCGCCGCCGCGATTTGTCAATTTCAGATTGAGCGATGATTTATTTGGTTTTGCCTGATTGACCTCAACCGTCGGATAAAGCGTAACGGAATATTCCCTTTCATTTGGGCGAAAATTCCCCAAGAAAATTTCCCTGAGCAATCCAGGTGTAAAAGATTTGCTTTTCAATTGGTCAAGTGCAATAATCTCGTAGCCTGTCTGCGAGTCATAAACAGTATAATGCATCAACTTCAACCCACTTGGAGAAGCATCAAAACTCCCATCAGAAGCTGTAACAACCCAATCTTCTTTATCCAACGATGTTAGAGTTGCCAAAGGTTTATTACTGTCTGTTCGCCACAATTTCAAAGTTGCGTCAATACTTGCACTAATAAAGAAGTTGTTATTGTGTGAGAAGACGACTGACGAAACAAAACGTGTATGTCCTTCAAAAGACTTGATTTGCTCTCCTGTTTCAACATTCCACAATTTAACTGTCTTATCATTACTTCCCGAAACGAGAGTTGTCCCATCAATTGAAAATGCAACTGAATTAACAGAGCTTTTATGATTTTCCAGCGATTTTACTTGCTTCCCTGTTTCAACATTCCACAATTTAATTGTCTTGTCCACACTTGCTGAAGCAAGTGTTTTTCCATCGGGTGAAAACGCAACTGAATTAACCCAACCACTATGATCATTAAGCGATTTTATCAGTTCTCCCGTTTTAACATTCCATAATTTAATTTCGTAATTGTTTCCCGAAGCAAGTATTTTTCCGTCATGCGAAAATGTAATTGATCGTACAGAACCAGCCTTTCCATCGAAGTATTTTATTTGTTGACTTGTTTCTACATTCCACAATTTGATGATGCCGTCCTCATTTCCAGAAGCAATCATCTTCCCATCAGGTGAAAACCTGATTGAATTAACCACGCTTGAATCTACTTCAAGAGATTTAATTTGTTCACCAGTTTCGACATTCCATAATTTGATAGTTTTATCATTACTACCCGAAGCCAAGGTTTTCCCATCAGGTGAAAATTCAATAGACGAAATCGGGTACATATGCCCTTCAAGGGATTTAATTTGCTGGCTTGTGACAAGATTCCATAATTTGATAGTTTTGTCTTTACCACCCGAAGCCAGAATTCTGTTATCAGGAGAAATTGCTACCGCATTAACGGCACTTGTATGTCCTTCAAGAGATTTTATTTGTTGTTTCGTTTCCACATTCCATAATTTGACGATATTTTCTTTGCCTCCCGAAGCGAGCATTTTTCCGTTAGGTGAAAATGCCACTGATAGTACCGAATCAGCATTCCCTTCTAAAGATTTTACTTGCTCTCCCGTCTCAACATTCCATAATTTGATAGTTTTATCCACGCTAGCCGAAGCCAGCAATTTCCCGTCTGGAGAAAACGCGACTGAATTAACCGAACTATTATGACCTTCGAGAGATTTAAGTTGCTGACCGGTTTCAACATCCCACAATTTAATTGATGCTCCATAATTAGAACCTTTTCTAATCTCATAGATATTCCCCGATGCGAGGGTTTTTCCGTTTGGTGAAAATACAACCGAATTAATCCCGTTTGCATAATCATTAATAGTTCTAATTTGATCTCCGGTTTCGACATTCCATAGTTTGATGGTATTGTCCCAACTTGCGGAAACAAGAGTTTTTCCATTCGGTGAAAATGCAACTGACCTGACTGAAAAAACATGACCTTCCAAAGATTTGATAAGTTGTCCTGTTTTAACATTCCACAATCTAATAGTCTTATCATTGCTTCCCGAAGCAAGTATTTTTCCGTCGGGTGAAAATGCTACTGAATTAACACCATAAATATGACTTACAGATGTTATCGGATCTCCTGTTTCGACATTCCACAATTTGATGGAATTGTCATTACTGCCCGAAGCCAGAGTTTTTCCGTCAGGTGAAAATGCCACTGAATTAACAAAAGAAGTATGACCTTCGAGAGATTTAAGTTGCTGACCGGTTTCAACATTCCACAATTTAACTGTCTTATCATCGCTGCCCGAAGCCAGAGTTTTTCCGTCAGGTGAAAAAGTGACTGCCCAAACCGAATCATAATGACCTGTTTGAATAACCAATTCCGGTTTGTAGCGTTTTGTTTCGACCATTTGGGCTTTGGTGATGATTTTTTGTCCGATAAAAACCATCATCAAAAAGCACAGCCCGACAATGGCGGCAAAGCGGATTTTATTATTTAATTTTCGACCGATGTTGTGTTTTTTCATTGCTTTTCTCCACTGGGAGCGCAGGCAGCCTTGCCTGCAACGCGCCTTCAAGCGAAGCGAGAAGATGCGCGACGCGCTCGGTTACTCGAAAGTTGAATTTTAATTGAGCGTTTGCCGTTCGACGCTTCGCGTTTGCCGTTCGACGCTTCGCTGGAACGGGCAGGCAAGGCTGCCTGCGCTCCCAGCCGTTGCTCCCAGCCGTTGTTTTCCGGTCGTTGTATTTTTTTAGTTTCTTCGTAATCATTAGATTTGAGCCCTGTTTTGAGTCCCGACTTTAGACGGCTTGAACTTTAACCCACGTCAATGCCGCCTGAAGGCGGGACTCAGAACTTTATTTTTTTCTGATCGGCGTGTTTTTGATGGACAATGCCGGATTAAGCATTCCGTAGCCCCACGCCGGATTTGGAACTGCGCCGACCATTCCGCCTCGGGTTGCCGATTTAATCAGGATTTGTCTGACCTGTTCGGCATCAAGGCGCGGATTTTTCTGGAGCATCAGCGCAATAACACCCGCCGTAAATGGTGACGACGCGCTCGTTCCCGACCACGCGATATGCAAACCGTCTTCGGTGACATAGCGCGTGCCGAGTCCGGCGCCCATATTATCGCCGCCGCAAGCCCGGCTGTCGGGTTTTGACGTTTGCGAAAGTGGCGAGATCGTATAAGTTGCCGGCGCGGCGATGTCGGGTTTATATATCTTGTCGCTGAGACGCAATCCGCCCGGACTCGAATAATCGGAAATATCGCCGATCGCCATATTAAAGAGCGTCGAACCGCCGTCCATATTCATCCAGCTGTCGCGAAAATTGAATGCGCCGACCGTGATGACATTTTTGGCGTTACCCGGTGAACCGACCATTCCCGTCTTGGTCGTGCCGGCACCAAAATCAACTCTGGAATAATCCGGAGCATAAAAACTGAAATTGCCGTTTGCCACATTTGCAGTTGCGCCAAATCCCCACAGGCGATAAGAACCGGCGGGAAGTCCGAGGGCTAAAACATCCGTTTTTTGACCGAGCGACGAATTGCTCAGAATATTCTTCATATAGCCGTCAAACCAATCCGGCTTTTCGAGAGTGTCGCCAATCAGATATTTTATTTCGCCGCCGACCTTGAAGACATAAAACCAGAGCGGTTTATTGTTTTTATCGAGCAGTACGGTCGTTCCTGTCGGCTGGACAATTGTTCCCCATTCGTCGCGGGCATCAAACACACCGAGCAACATCGCTCCCTTGGCGGCGCGTTCTTTTGGCACATTGACCGTCAACGGCGGGCTTTCGATGTCTTCCTGACCTTCGCGGCGCGGTCCGAACTTGCTGGCGCCGTGAAAACTGTAACGACCTTCATTGCCCGCCGAAACCGTAAAGATCACGCCCGGAATGCCTTTGCCGGTCAGATTATTCAGAAAAGTTTCTTCCTGTTCGGTTCCGTCGTGCGATGACCAATGACCGCCGAAACTCTGATTGATGACGACGGGACGTTTTAACTTTTTCGCCATTTGCGTAATCCAAGCTGCCCCGTAAAGATAATCGCCGTCAAATCCGCCGCAATTTGCACCTTTGACGATTATCAAATTGGCATTAGGCGCGACACCGGCAAATTTTGCGCCCAATTTTCCACCATTTCCGGCAGCAGTTCCGGCGGTTGCCGTGCCGTGTCCGACGTTGTCAACCGTGTTGACCGTGCCTTCGCCTTTGAGCGCGGCGTTGATTTGCGCGTTGGTATAGATCGTGCCGCGAAGCGGATCGCCATCCGGATCGAGCTTTGGCGGCGAGGTCCCGATTTTGCCGTTTGATTTTTCAAAGGATTTATCAAAATAATCCCAGATCGCAATGATCCGCGAAGTTCCGTCCGGCCGCAGAAAATCCGGATGTCGGAAATCAATTCCCGTATCAATCACCCCGACGATCACGCCCTTGCCGGTCAAACCCGACTTGTTAAATTCATTGGCTAGTGTCGTTACAGGTTTTTTTTGGTCAGCATTTGTCGTCGTGCTTTTCGACATCATTGGCGATTTTTCTTCTTTCGGGATTTCGGGATTTTTGGCTGATTTGGTGGCGGCGATTTTGGTGACGCTTTTTTCGCCCGCCAGATTTGCCAGATCCAAAACCGGAATTTCGCCATAAACCGTATTTCCCTGCCGCATATAAACCTTCATCCCTTTTTGTTTGAGCGCGGCAATGTTCGCATTGGTCGTGATGGCGACCTTGATGCTCGGATTCGCGCCCATCTCTTCCGAAATTCCAAAAATCTCATTCAATTGTTCAGCCGAAAACGCATTCTCGAACGGCGAATTATCACCGCCGCCTTTTGAATTGTTTGGCTTATATTGCGCATAAAGAATCCGCAATTCGAGTGATAGTTTTTCGCTTTCAGTGCTTTTCGAACCGCTTCCGCGTCCCTTCGAAACGTCGGGAAATTTCGGTGCCTTTTCATCTACTTTGACTTGCGCAAATGTCCCGACCGTCATTGCCGACATCACATAAATTAAAAGTAGAGCTGTTAATTTGTTGATCCATTTTTGTTTCATATTTGTTTTCTCCTTTTCATAGATACTTGTAAAAATTTACCAATCGTTTGATCTCCGATTACCGAACAAAATAAACATCAACGGCTGGGAGCGCAGGCAGCCTTGCCTGCCCGTTCCAGCGAAGCGTCGAACGGCAAACGCCCGATTAAAATTCAACTTTCGAGTAATCGGGCGCGTCGCGCATCTTCTCGCTTCGCTTGAAGGCGCGTTGCAGGCAAGGCTGCCTGCGCTCCCAGCCTATTTCCAATTACCAATCAAAACAAACGGCGACCAAAAATACGGGTGCGAAAACGGCGCGTTTGTATCGCATTTGAAGGCGGTTTGCTGTGTGCCGTCTAATTTGAAAACTCCCGAACGGCAACCCGTCATTTTTCCGCTTGATTTTAGTTTGCCCGCGATCATTGATTGTTGAGCGAGTTGCATCGCTTCGGCTTTGGTCATCTGCGGGTTTTCCTTTTTCAGACGATAAAACTCACTCATTAAAAGCGAAGTGCTTTCATCTGCCACGCTCCATAATGTCGCCAACACCGATTTTGCGCCGCGCAGTTCGATGAATGTCGCCAGTGAATCAACTTCCGCGCCGTTGTTTTCTTCCAGAGTTTTGCGTTCCTGTTCTTTGCTGACCGATTTGTTTTCGACCGCCGTGCCAAAACCCGTGTTGCACGCCGAGAGCGTCACGAGCTCGACATCGCCGAAATTGAGAAGCGTGTCGTCGCTCACTTTTTCGAGCGTCAACGCCTGATTATTGCCCATCAGCAAAAACGATTTCGCGGTGTCGCCGCCGAGCCGGAAATGCGTCGCCAGATGAATCACGTTGTATTTCGGTTTTGTGCCGGTGCGCTGCGACATTCCCGCTTCAATCGAAGTCAGATTAAACCCGTCGTCAATCAACCGGATGCCCGACAACAAACCGGTTTCTTTGGTTTTCGCGTCTTCGCTGTTGACGATTTTCAGAAGCTCGTCGCCAACGCCGGGCAATCGGCTGAAAGTGAGTTCCTGCGTTCCGTTCGGTTCGATCAGACGGCTTTCTTTGGTGACACCCGCGCCGAGCAGACGCCAATTCGGATCGGTTTCGGCAAGCAGACTCTGCCGCGTTGTCGAAGTAACGACGACCGTTTGATATTTTTCGGCGAGATAATGCACGCCGTCGGGCGAGAGTGCGGCAAACGGAATGTAGCGCAACGTGCCGTCCAAAGACCAGAGCAGAGTTTTTGCATCAGCCGCGAGCAGATCCTTCGCAATCGGCTTGATCAGAATGTCGTAAAGCTCTTTACCCAACGGGCGCGGATCAGCCGCCGGATTTTGCAGAGCGGCGCGAAACTCAAAGATTTTCTTATTCAAATCGGCGATCTTGATCTCGGTTTTGCCGTCAGTCTGAGTTTTCGGCGTCGTCAGAATAACGCGGTAACGATCTTCTCCGGCGACTGTGTAAAGCGCGACCGTGCCGTTGCCCCAAAGTTGGAGTTTAGATTGCAGAGCGCGGTCAGTTTCAATTTCCTTTTTGACGGGTTTGCCCAATTCGGCGACGAGTTGCTTTTCGAGAAAAATACGAAAAGCAGCGTTTGCCGTGTCGAGTTTGGTTTTCAAATCGTCAAATTCAGCTTGTTGTTTAAAATCCGCGCCCTGTTTGTTTTTGAGTTCTTCAAGCTTGGCAAACTGCGTTCCGAATTCTGTTAATTTACCGGCGAGAGTTTCATATTTTTCAAGTGCGGCGCGTTCGTCCACACGCAAATCGGCGCGTGAAGCCAGCTTTTTGATTTCCTCGGGATCGCGGCGCACATAGCCGAAATACTCATCTTCCTTGAGCATCGCCAAAACCTGCTGGGCTTCAAATAAACGTCCTTCGGCAACCAGAATATCAGCAAGTTTTCGATAGGTGTCTTCAACGGTTTTGAGATAGGTTTTTTGAGTTTCTTTATCAAGACCTTGAATGGCTTGGCGGAGTTCCTGATATTTGTTGACCGATTGTTTGCCATAAAAGATGGCCAGACGCGGATTGTTTAACGAAAACCATGTGTCTTGAAACCTATCTAAGATAACAGCCGCTCTGCTTTTATCACCAACTTGTTCGCTCAGCGGCAATGCCAGATTGTAATACTCCAACGCTTTTTGTTTCTCGCCTAAATCGGCATAGTCTATGCAGATGTTGTTGAGCGTCGGAGCTTCACCGCTTCGGTCGCCGACTGCTTACCAGTG
>JANPDZ010000478.1:0-18208 GCA_031431735.1 Acidobacteriota bacterium
ATGAATACAATTCAAAAAGAAACGGCTCATCTTTTTGAGCTATGGGGATTTTCTTTAATTGCATAGGTTAAATATAAACCAGAACAATGCTAGATAATTTTGAAACTTTTTAAGTTTATACCTATTTAAAAATAAAATGCAAGTTTTCTTTGGAAGAATTTGTAATGCCTCAGTGAAAAGTTTTAGCGACTGGAGCGCAAGCGTCCCCGCTTGCATAGCGTTTGAAAAACGCTCAAATTTCTCATTTTTTTTCAATATTCTTAGGAATCGAAGCGTTTAACGCCGCAAATCGAGCGACGTATGCAAGCGGGGACGCCTCTCGCTCCAGTCATAACTTTTTACTGAGGCATTACAAGAATTTGCATTTAAAAGTTATTTAAGTTATAGAATTAATTGGACGTATCCCTGCTTTTTCTAACAATTCCATTTTGGGAGTATAAAAAAATGAATTTTTCAAGAAGAGATTTTATAAAATCCGGCGGTATATCAGCCATCGGTATTGGAATTATGCTTACCAATCCGCAAGCCGCATTCGGACTGAATATTTTTAATAATTCGTCCATTGAAACAGATTTGCTTGCCACGCTTGATGCCGATTCCTTTGCTAACTTTATCGGTAAAGCATTTACACTTTATTCCGATGACGGCGCGTTTCAGGGAATATTGGCAGAAGTTATTGTCGCCCCTTCAATAAAACCGAAACAACTCCGTTCTACCGCGCTTAAATCTAAAACATCGAATACTTTTTTTCTAAAGTTTGATGTTCAGTCGGCGGATTTGCCCCAGGCGACTTACAAATTGTATGAAAAAACGCTCGGACTTTTCGATTTGCTGCTTGTTCCCGGCAACAAGTTTGAAAACAAAACAATTTTGATTGCGACGATCAACCGGATCTAACTTTTCAACAAACGATTAAATACCGCTTGATATGTAAAACCTTCCTCGTTCTGACTGATCGGAACGAGGAAAATTTCTGCGGACGGAAACTGTTCGTTGCTCAAAAGATAGAGTTTTTGCTCCAAAAATTGATCCAATGCACCGCGAAAATAAAGCGCAAACCTTTCCTGATTTGACGTTAATTGATGTCCTGAAACCTCAAATAATTCGAGTTCGACATTTTCGTTAAATCCATTGACTGAAAATTTTGTATTGACGAGTTTTTCAAACTCCTCGAAGCTTAAGTTTGTAAACATTTTGTTTATTGTTAAAATTTACCGTTCCATCGAAAAATACATATCATCTTCGCCGTTCACGCTAAAACCCAGACTTTCATAAAGCTTAAATGCTTTTGAATTCGTTTTCAAAACCAGCAAAGCTACTTTTTTATTTTCTTTGGCGGCTTTTATAATCAGATCATTTATCAAATACGAACCGATTCCTTTTCCTCTGAATTCGGGCAAAACCGCAATGTCAACCAATCGGTAGTCATCTTCTTCGCAACAAGTTATCATTTGCCCGACGCTTTCATTTTCCAGTTTGATCACAAAATGTTCCGCATTCGGGAATTGCATTTTGTAGGCTTTGAACTGATAATCGAGCTGCATTTTAAAAAACGCTTCTAACTGTTCAGTCCCCCAACCGAGCATTGCAAATTCATCAATCCGCGTAGAAAAATAAACTTTTTCGAGAAATTTCGCGTCGGCTTCGTCTGCCGGTGTCAAACTTATTTTTGCGTTTTTTTGATCGTCCAATTTGTGTCCCCGTGAAATTCCTTGAATAAATCTACCAACAAAATTTGCCATCGGGCAAATCAACCTGACAAACAAGTCAGAACCCCGAACGGTAGTGAGTGGGTCAAGCAAGCGAGTCGCTACATAACTCCACCACTCTCCCCATCACGAGGAGAATAAACGGTAGTGAGTGGGTCAAGCAAGCGAGTCGCTACCGCTCCCCGTTCTGACTTATTGCACAAACGGGAAACCGTATAAGTGATAATTCTCGCAGGAATCGAAAATTTTAAGACTCGAGCACGGAGCATCCTTGCTTGCCATGAGCCTCGCTTCGACGCGAAAAAGCCTTGTTAAATTCGACGGCACTTCTCTTGCAAACGCCGTTTTCGCGCTCTGCGCTCATGGCAAGCAGGGATGCTCGCGCTCCAGTCTTAAAGTTTTCATTTACTGTCAAAATAACTTAGTAAAAGAAATTTAATAACCTACCCCATTAAATTTTTTATTACCAAAATGCCAAATCCCCTAAGTTTAGAAGTTAATATAAAACTCTTATCAACTTTGGTTCGCGCTTTCTTGGTGGCAAAATCTAATTTTCGAGAAATTTCTTCATGGGGTAGGTTATTAAATTTCTTTTACTTATCATAACTGTCAAAATAACTTTTAACTGACACATTACCACTATTGGTAATGCCTCAGTTAAAAGTTAGAAACTCACATTAGGTTATTTTTTGTCGCTGAAAGCGACCGACATCCCCGCTTCGCCGCCCAGCGAGAATCGCTGGGTCAGTTTGCAACAAATTCCGCTCGCTGAAAGTGAGCAACAATCGTTGCGCTTTTTGTTCGTCACCTTCAGCGACGAAATCCATTGTCAACGCTGACCTAGCGATTCTCGCTAGGCTATAATGTTTGTCGCTTTCAGCGATGAAAACAGAAATTCTTTTTCTAACTTTTGACTGACACATTACCACTATTGCAAAAAACAATCTTGACTTTAAAGTAATAATTTTCATATTCTTAGTAAGACAAGTTTTTGAAGGGGAGTAGATAGCCTTTTTTGGTCTGATGAAACCGTCAATACGATTTTCCGAAAAGAAAATCCGGTTCGTCAGTTAAGTATCGAGACCTTCTGTAAAGCAATTTTTGTTGCTTGCAGAAGGTTTTTTCTTTTGCAGCAATTTAACAAAGAAAAGGAGATATACAAAATGGAAGCCATCTTTGAAGCATTATTACAATTTCTGTTTGAAATCATTTTTGAAGCTATCAGCGAAGCTATCGGCGAAATATTAAGTGATTTGCCGACATTATTAAATCACATCACATTCAAATTAAATCTACCGTTTGAAATTTCCTTTTTCGATGAAATAACAAAACTCAATTTATTTGATTAGTTCCGGAGAAAAAATTTTATGACTTTATTCCCTTTTGCCGATTACTGGTGGTTTTACGGCGGATTTTTAATTTTTGTGCTTATAATGCTCGCGCTTGATCTTGGTATTTTCAACCGCAAAGCGCACGTCGTCTCATTTAAAGAAGCGACCATTTGGAGCATCGTTTGGGTGACGCTTGCCCTTATTTTCAATTTTCTGTTTTATCAATATGCGGCCGCCAAATTCGGTGTTGAGATCGGCAAGCAATTCGGACTCGAATTTCTGACCGGCTATATTCTCGAATATTCGCTTTCGATAGACAATATTTTTGTTTTCGTTCTGGTTTTCAGTTATTTTGGAATTCCCGCCAAATACAAGCATCGCGTGCTGTTTTACGGGATTTTGGGCGCGCTGATCTTTCGGGCGATATTTATCGCGCTTGGTTCGGCGTTGATGCAGTTTAACTGGATCATCTATATTTTCGGCGGATTTTTGATCTTGACCGGCATCAAGATGTTTTTTACAAGCAGCGATGAGATCGAACCCGAAAAGAATTTTTTGATACGTATTTTTAAGAAATTTATGCCCGTCACTCACGAAATTGACGGCAAAAGCTTCTTTGTCGTCAAAGACGGAATCAAACACGCGACACCGCTTTTTATCGCGCTTTTATTCCTCGAAGCGACCGATATTATTTTCGCGGTTGACAGCGTTCCGGCGATTTTTGCCGTCACAGACGAGCCTTTAATTGTTTTTACATCAAACATATTTGCAATTATGGGACTTCGTTCGATGTATTTTATGCTTGCCGGCGTCATCAATAAATTTCATCTTCTTAAATATGGATTGGCTTTCGTATTGGTCTTTGTCGGATTAAAAATGGTTTGGCTAAATCCTTTATACGGCGGGCATTTCCCGATCACTTGGTCGCTTTTAATTATTTTGGGAGCTATATTGTTGTCAATTATTGCGTCTTTATTATTTCCCTTAAAAGCTGAAATTTCAGTTGAAATAAAGAGCGAAGTTTAACCACTGTGACAAAGCAGAAATTTGCCGAAGTGTCCGACGCGCCTTCAGTTTGTCGCGCCTTTCGCACAGAAATCAACAAACTGAAGTTTGTTGGACATTTCGGCGCAAAACTTTTGTAGATTTTTCTCTGCGTGAGTGCTTATACGCTTTACTGTTCAAAATTGTGCATTAGCAATATTCAACAAGTCAGAACGGGGAGCGGTAGCGACTCGCTAAAACCAAGCCCACTCACTACCGTTCGGGGTTCTGACATTGCATACTTTCTATCGGGAAAGCGTATTAATTGATAGAAACTCTTAAAATTTGCATCCATTCTTCCAAAGCTAAGGTTTCGGCGCGACGCGAAGGATCAATCTGAGTTTTACTCAAAATAGCTTCTGCGCCGCCGATCTTTGTTTTCAAATCCGGCGGCGCATTTTTAAGATTATTCAGAATAGTTTTGCGTTTTTGGGCAAACCCCGCGCTGACGATTTCCCGGAACAAGTCCTTGTGTTGAAATATGATTTCATCACAATCCTTCGTTATCAGACGCGCTACTGCGCTCCACACTTTCGGCGAAGGGCGAAACGCCTTTGGCGGAACATCGAAAAGCTTTTCGGTTTGCAAATAGGCTTCGACGAAAACGCTTAAAAAGCCTCTTTCTTTGGTTCCGGCTTTGGCAATTATTCGTTCGACGACTTCGCGTTGAAACATCAGGATCATTTCGCTGAAAACTCCGCGCTGTTCGATCAGCTTTTGCAGAATCGCGGTTGAAATATTATATGGAAGATTGGCGACCAGCTTGGCTGATTTCGGATTTCGGATTTCGGATTTCGGATTTATCAGGTCTGAAAAGTCTGTTTGCAAAGCATCTTGCGGAATCAGCTGAAAATTTTTGAGATGACCGAATCGCTTTTGTAAAACGTGAACCATCTCTCTTTCAAATTCAATGGCGAAAATATTTGCGCCGCTTTCGATCAGTTTTTCGGTCAATGCGCCGCGTCCGGCACCGATTTCGATTATCGTTTCGTCCGTTTGCGGATTTAACGCTTCGATGATTTTTCGGATGTAATTCGGGTCAACCAGAAAATTCTGTCCGAAAGATTTTTTGGCGTAAGTTTTTTTGGTGTATTTTTCGCTCATTGCTCAAGAGTCTAGCGCGAATTTACCTTCTTTTTCAAAATTTCTTGATGTTTTATTGATATTGTTTCGAAATTGGTTTATAAATTGATTTTCAAAGTAAAGTCTCTCTTCACAAACCGTTTCGTCAAAAGGTTTCAGTCCGCAGGAGAAATTCTATGTCAAGGTCAGTTTGTAAATTAACTTTGTTGTTATTTTCTATCTTTTTGATTTCTGTTCAAAGTTTTGCCGAAGATGATCCGAATCCTGATTCGCCGGCACCGGTTTTATTGAGCCAAACAGGTTCATCACAGATTTTGGCAGTTGACGGTTCTAAATGGGACGGCACGTTGCCTAAATCATCGCAGACTGTTTTTCGTCCCGGTCAGAAAAATGTTTTAACGCTTTTCGTGACGAATCTTGATTTGATGGATGGCGAAGGCGCAAATGCTTTGCGGGTTTATCTATATCAAAAAAGCGGAAAAATCTATGAACTTCAAACCGAAGAGTTAGTCCGCATCAATAAAACCGTTTTTGCGCTGAAAGTAAGAATTTACGATCGCGACGGTTATCGTGGGCAGCCGCAAGCTGACGGCGAATCGGTGATTTATCTGACGTGGCGCGGTTTGGTCAGCAATGCGCTGAAAATTTCGCTCGGTAAAACCGGCGGCGAGATAAGCATTCCTGATTTCTTAAAACAAAATCCATCAAAGTCAACCGATCCAACTTCGGAATTGGTCGGCTATCGTTGGTCCGGCGATCGGGCACGTTTTTTGGAACAGGCAACTTTTGGTGCGACAACCGAATTGGACAACCGAATTCGGCGCATCGGTTTGCGAACGTGGCTTGCCGAACAGTTTGACTCTCCGTATCCGTCAATTCCATATCCGGATATCGTTTCGATGCCTATTACACCGCCCTCCGGTTGTTCGTTAATCACTAATCCATCATGCTTTCGTGAAAGATATACGATGCAGCCGCTACAACAATGGTTTTTCAAAGAGGCTTTTTACGGCGGTTCACCCCTCAAACATCGGACGGTGTGGGCTTTGAGTCAGATTTGGGTAAATTCTGGCGTATCAATTCAACAAGCGAGTCATATGATCGCGTATCACAAAATTTTGTCCAACAACGCTTTTGGCAATTATCGTGATTTGATGTATCAGATGACCTTAAGCCCGACGATGGGCGATTATCTCGATATGGTTCGGAGTACGAAAATCAATCCGAATGAGAACTATCCGCGCGAGATATTGCAGCTGTTTTCGATCGGACTTTTTATGCTCAATCAGGACGGAACCGTTCAACGCGATGCCCAAAACAATCCTATTCCGACATATTCACAAGAAACCGTCAATAATTTCTCGAAAGTCTTTACCGGTTGGACTTTTTGCAATAACGGCGGGTGTCCGAATGCCGTGCCCGGCGCTTTGAACTTCAAAGACCCGATGATTTTGAATTCGGCAAATCACGATCTGACCGCCAAAACACTTTTGAATTACCCGAATGCGGTCAATCCGACAATCGCGCCGTGCGCCGATTGCACGACGAGCGCGAACACCGATAATTACGCCAATCAATCGTTAAATCAGGCACTCGATAATATCTTTAATCATCCGACTCTGCCGCCATATATCAGTAAACTTCTGATTCAGCAACTTGTGACGAGCGATCCGTCGCCTGCCTACATTCAGCGTGTCGCAGATATATTTGCCAATAATGGTCAGAATATTCGCGGCGATTTGAAAGCGATTATCAAAGCGATCCTGCTTGACCCCGAAGCTCGCGGAAATATCAAAACCGCGCCGCGTTACGGAAAATTGCGCGAACCCGTGCAGATTGTCACCAATCTCGGAAGGCTTTTTCCGGCAAGGTCTTGGGACGGGCAATCCATAACCGACGGCGGTTTGAGCAGTTCGATGATTAGAATGGGACAAAATCCTTTTTATTCACCAACGGTCTTTAATTATTACTCGCCTGATTATGTTGTGCCGGGAACGACATTGAACGGTCCTGAATTTCAGCTTTTGAACACATCATCGGCGATCAGCCGGACGAATTTTCTTAATACACTGATCTTTGACGGAATCGCGGCAAATGCCTCGGATTCATTTCGCGGAATATCGCTCGATTTTAGTGAAGCCCAGCCTTTTACTGAAGCAGATACAAGCGGCAATCAGCTTTTAGATTATTTGAACACAAAAATGATGCACGGCACGCTATCCGCCGAACATCGAAATTTGATTCTGACAGCGGTTTTGGCAGTTCCGTCAACAAATCCAACGTTACGCACTAAAACGGCAATTTATTTAATCGCGGCTTCTTCGCAATATCAGATTCAGAGGTAATAATAATGAAACAGAATAGACGAGAATTTTTGATCAAATCAGGTTGCGCTTTGAGTATGACTGCGCTGGCAACCCAAGTTCGGCATTTTGGATTGATGACGGCGATGGCGCAAAAATCTCAATCGAAGACGAAATCTGCGGTGCCAACCGATTATCGAGCGATGGTTTGCATCTTTTTGACGGGCGGAAACGACGGCAACAACACCGTCATTCCCAATCACAGCGACGCAAATGTCAGCAACTATGCGGCATACAGCGCAGGTCGGTCAGCGCAAGGCTTGGCGCTTGCGCAAAATACGCTTTTGCCGATCTCGGTCCCGCGAATCGGTAATTTAAATTACGGACTGCATCCAAGCTTCGGTACTATAACAGGCGGTATCAATCCGGGCATTCACCCGCTTTGGGCAACCGGCAAAATGGCGGTTGTGACAAATGTCGGAACGCTGGTTGCGCCGATGACCCGCGCCCAATATCAAAATAACTCAGTTCAACGCCCGATGAATTTGTTTTCACACAACGACCAAATAAATCAGCATCAAAATTGCCGTTCAGATGTAACTACATTAACGGGTTGGGGCGGCCGTGTTTCGGATAAAATGACGTTGACCGATAATCCCGCACGACTTGTTCCGACTTTGAGTTCGCTTGCCGGAACACAGCTTTTCACGATTGGCGAAACAACGCAACCGCTCTCGCTGGCACCGGCACCGACGGCATTGAGCAATGTTTTGGCATTGCTTGGCTACAACAATACACCCATTACCAATGCGCGTTTTGAGGCTTTGAATGGAGCGTTGAGTCTTGATACAAATCAAGAACTAATCACGGCTTCAAATCAAATTCAGCGTCAAGCTCTCGACATCAGCCGATCTTTAAACAATAACTCGGAAGTGACCGTTACTTTTCCGACCACTGAACTCGGCAATCAATTAAAACAAGTGGCGCGAATGATCAAAACTCGCGCGGTTTTGGGCGTTAATCGCCAAATATTCTTTTGCACACTCGGTGGTTTCGATACGCACACCGGTCAATTAAACAATCAAGCCCTGCTGTTTAATCAGTTAAGCCAGGCGATGCGCGCATTTTATGACGAAATGACGGCACAATCGCTCAGCAACAAGGTGACTCAATTTACGATGTCCGATTTTTCACGAACATTTAATCCGGGCGGCACCGGTACACTCGTCGGCAGCGACCACGCTTGGGCAAATCATACGTTTGTGGTTGGTGATTCGGTGATCGGCGGCGATTTTTACGGAATGAATACTTCAAACGGAACGCCTTTCCAAACGCTTGTTCAAAACGGTCCCGATGATGCCGACAGCGGCACGACCGCCCGCGGACGTTGGATTCCGACGACTTCGGTTGATCAATACGCCGCGACGCTCGCCAATTGGTTCGGTCTGCAAACGGCTGATACGAGCTATGTTTTCCCGAATTTGGTTCGTTTTACGAGTTCAAACCTTGGTTTTATGTTGCCGTAACTTGTGAATCTACGCGGTTCACCTGTGAATCTACATCATTCACTCGTAAATATGTGATGTACACTTGTGAATGTATGGCGTTCACTTGTAAATCTGTGGCGTTCACTTGTAAATCTGCGGCGTTCACTTGTAAATCTATGGCGTTCACTTGTGAATGTGTGGCATTCACTTGTGAATGTGCGTGATGCAATTGTGAATGTGTGGCGTTCACTAATAAATGCTCGCCGTGTAGTTGTGAATGCTCATCTTTCACTTTTGATTTTATAACTCACCTTACGCAGGTCGAAAAAGATTTGCCGCATTTTGCTCTTCGTTCAGAGTCCAAACGCGGAACGCACTTTGCATTCCCGCCGCGCTTCGCTGGCGGGCACACGCTAAAGCGTGGACTCTGAACGAAGAAAGAAATCCGCCAGCGTAAACTCAAAACACCAGATAATTTAAAAATTGCTCTACTTAATAATTTGTAATTTCACTGTGGGTACCCGGTAAATTCAAAGTCAGTGCCGTGTTTGATAACCTGTAAATCTTTTAATCGCAATGAATTTTCTAATGAAACCGCGCCGTTTCCGCCGATTGCAATCGGCGCAACGCGTCCGCCAATAACAAGCGGCGCGACGATGAATGTAAGTTTATCAACAAGGCGCGCATCGCAAAATGCACCCGCGATTTCCGTGCCGCCTTCGACCAAAACACTTTGCAATTCTCGGCTTCGGAGTTCTGCCAAAACTGCTGTTAAATCATGCGCATCGGTTCGTGCCACGTCAACGCCCGACTCGATTAATTGATTGATCTTCGTTTCGTCTTTTGAATTTGAAACAACAAGCGTCGGCGTTTCTTTCGCAGTTCTGACCAGATTTGATTCAAACGGAATCCGCAAACGATTGTCCAATACCACACGCACAAGTTTGCGGCGGCGCGGTTTTCCGCTTCTGTCAGTCAAACTTGGGTCATCAACAAAAGCCGTGTTTCCGCCGACCAGAATTGCATCGTGTTCGTGGCGCAAACTCTGAACTCTGACCGCCGATTCCTTGCCCGAAAGCGTTGTCGAAACAGAATCTTTAAGCGATATTCTACCGTCCAGACTCATTGCGAGTTTGAGATGGACAAACGGCCGCTGACGGTTATGCCAGACACAAAACTTTTCGTTCAACCGATGCGCTTCTTCCGCCAAAATGCCTGTCACAACCTCGATTCCGTTTGCCCGAAGTTGTGCAAAACCTTTGCCGGAAACAAAAGGATTCGGGTCTTCGATCGGACAAAACACGCGCTTGATTCCCGCCTTTAACAAGGCTTCGGTGCAAGGCTGCGTGCGTCCGTGATACGAATGCGGTTCAAGCGAAACATAAGCCGTGCCGCCCATTGCAAGATGTCCGGCTTCCTGCAATGCCAAAACTTCGGCGTGCGTCACCTTGTCGTAAAAGTAAGTTCCCTCGCCCGCGATCTCGCCGTTTTTCGCGACAATTACGCAACCAACCAAAGGGCTGGGCGAAACTTGCCCGACACCGATTGACGCGAGTTCCAAAGCCAGCCGCGTCATTTTTATGTCAAATTCTGAAATTTTGTCGTTCAATTATCTTTATTTCCGATTCGTGTCATTGAAGATGACAAACATTATAGCCTAGCGAGAATCGCTAGGAACATTGCAAATAAACCCACGGCTCACTGAAGGTGAGCAACAATAATCGTTAATTGTTCGACACCTTCAGTGTCGGAATAATGAATTCGCCAAACACCTAGCGATTCTCGCTAGGCTATAATGTTTGTCGCCTTTGGCGACTTAAACCAAGACGCAATGACATCAATCATCAGTGCTCATTTCTTCATCCAAACCTAAGATCGATTTCTTGTCGTCTTTTCCGAATGTATTTTTAACGGCTGTTTTGATGACTTTTGCAACATTTGCTTTAATTCCGGTTAATTCATACAGCCATTTGCTTTCACCGATTTTCAAACCGTCGTAAATTTCTTCGAGTTCTTCTTTATTTTCAAGCGAATCCATCATTATTGATTCGCTCTGAATTTTCCCGATAACTTTGTTTTGCTGTTCGATTATCGAATCATTTTGAATTCCCTAATTAAACCCGAGTCTTGAGTTGAAATCAAAAAAGAAATGGGACACCGATTTGCGCGGATTATTTTAGGTAACTTTCGACGAATTAAAAAATATTTTGATTAAATCCGCGAAAATCCGTTAAATCCGCGTTCGTCCGCGTCCTATTTTCTTTCTAATTTTCAACTCAAGACTCAGGTTAATTAAACAGCCCGTTCACATAATTTTCCGCGTCGAAAACCATCAGATCGTCAACCTGTTCGCCGATGCCGACGTAGCGAATCGGCAAGTTTAATTCTTTGGCGATGGCGACCGCGATGCCGCCTTTGGCTGTGCCGTCGAGTTTTGTTAAAACAATACCCGTGACGTCGGCGACGCGCATAAATTGTCGCGCTTGTTCGAGTCCGTTTTGTCCGGTCACGGCATCAATCACGAGCAGTGTTTCGTGCGGCGCTTGCGAAACTTCGCGTCCGGCGACACGCTTCATTTTTTCGAGGTCCGCCATCAGATGGGCTTTGTTGTGGAGCCGGCCGGCGGTGTCAACGATCAACACGTCGGCGTTGCGTGCTTTGGCGGCTTTTAGCGCGTCGAACAAAACTGCTGCCGGATCGGTTCCCTGTTTTTGCTGAATGATCGGCACTCCGGCGCGTTCCGCCCAAATCTCCAGTTGGTCGCTGGCGGCAGCGCGGAATGTGTCGGCGGCACAGATCAACACTCCGTTGCCTTCGTTTTTAATGCGTTGGGCGAGTTTGCCGATGGTCGTCGTTTTGCCGACACCGTTGACACCGACGACCATCAATACATACGGTTTGATTTCGAGATCGTATTTCGTTTCGTCCGCCACGCCCGCCGCTTCGGAATGATGCAGAATCGTCAGCAATTCCTTTTTCATCGCGGCTTTGAGTGCGCTTAAATCGCTGATTTCCTGACGCGAAACGCCTTTGCGGATTGTTTCAAGAATCTGCAACGTTGTTGCGACACCGATGTCGGTCGAGATCAACATTTCTTCGAGTTCGTCTAAGAATGCTTCGTCAATCTGTTTGCGACCTTCAAAGATCGTGTCGAGTTTGTTGTTGATCGAATCGCGTGTTTTTGCGATCGCTTTTGAGAATCGAACGCCGATTTCGCGTTCGACCGCTTCTTCCTGCGCTTTTAATTCCTCGATCGTTTTATCGAGTCCTAAAACTGAGGTTGAAAATTTGTCTTCGTCTTTTTTTCTTCGCCAAAAAAATGCCATATTTCGATTTTGGATTTTGGATTTTGGATTGCGGATTTTTTCTTTCCGAAATTCACACCTTATCAATATTGTCTCTTGTCTAAAATTTCAAACTTTACCAAAGTCTTGATTATAAAGAAAAAAAGTTAAAGAGTGAAAAAGTGAAAAGGTGAAAAAGTGAAAAAGTGAAAAAGTGAAAAAGTGCGGCTTTAATAATCAAGCCAACTTTTTCACCCTTTCACTTTTTCACTTTTCTACTTGTTAACTTTTGAACAGTTTCAGTTTGTCGGAGTTTTTATAAAGCGCAAAACCCAAAACAACCGAAAACACGACTGAGAAATAGAATCCGAATAATGAGCCGATGGCTTTGGCAGGAAGATTTCCGAATGTCGGCATATCAAACTGAATAAAAACAATTCCCAATATAAAACCGACAATTCCCGACGCAATGACGATCAGAAAACCCATAAACCATAGTTTGACGTAATCCCAACCGAGAATCTTGATGGTTTCAAGCCCGACGGTCGGATTCAAGGTCGCCCAAAAAGAGCGCGTGTAACCGGCCACACAACACGCCGCCGGAAAATAGAATATTCCCCATAGAAAAGCGATAAACCCAAGAATCAGAAAAGGAATTGCCATCTTTAGAAAGTTCTGTACCATCGTCTGTAATTCCTGTTGTTTGGTTTCGGGCGATGGTCCCAATCCCGATTCAAGCTGTTTTTTGCGCTGCTGCTGAATCATATCGTTAAGGCGCTTGAATTCTTCTTCTTCGTTATAAGCCGAATTACTTTGGGATTTGACGATTCTGTTTTCATCGGGCATTTCTTCATCGCCGTAAAGATCATTCTGTTTTTGAGCCGCCGGATTATTGCTGAATGGATTGTCTTTATCGGTCAAAACTTTTGTTTGGTTCGTTTGGTCATATGAACCGGCTTGCGATGTAATTGATTTGATCGTGTACCAGATTCCGCCGATTATTAACGCCGCCAGCAGCCCGAACGACACTAAATAAACGGCAATGCTCAAAAAGAATGGATGCACAACATCGTCCCATAAATTGAAATCGTCAAAACCCGGCATAAAATTTTCCCCGATCTTGCCCTGCGAGAAATTTTCAACCGTGTTCGCCATTATGCCGAATGTCATCATATTCGACATCATCCAAGAGATTAAGGCTGCACCAACCAGAAAAATACTTCCCATACTCCCAGCGCTTTGTCCGATCGTGAAGAACATAAACATTATCGCGCCAACAAATAAACTTGTTTTAAATTTGAACGGATAGGCGAGCGCATTAAAAAAATCTTCAAAGCCAAAGCCTTTTGAAAGATCATTTTGATATTGAAAAGAAACCTGTGCTTTTTGTTTGACGACGCTGATCGGCTTGCACATTGCGCCGCAAAACGGACAGATCTTGACTGTTCCGCCGTAGGATGAAGGGCAACCTCCGCAAAATCCGTTACCGCAAGTTTCGCAGACATACATTGCCGGCACGTCCGGGTGCATACAGCAAAAATCCGCTGCCGGTGTTTGATCAAAGTTTTGAGTTTGCTGATCTGAATACGGCTCTTGCCAATTATTGTTTGAATTGAAATCTTGATTTACCGGTGGTTCGAAATTATTTACCGCTGGTTGATTTATTGTAGTTTGATACGGATTCGTGGAAAAATTCGTCGGTGCTCCAAAATTTTGGGTTTGCGTTGGTTGGTTTTCGACTGGTGTTTCGCCTTCGGTGGTGGATGCAAAAACAGGCGGCGGCAATCCTTGTTCCTTGGCGTTAAAAAAGTTCATTAATACCGGAACTTTTCGCGCTTCGATCCAACGGAGATTTCCGCGCTTGACCATATCTTGCGGCAGCAATGAGCCTTCAAATATCCAATGTGCCACTGCCTCAAACTTGGCTTCGTAGATTTGCCCGCCGACATCAATTTGCCAGACTTCCTGATAATCAGTTACATTCATACCTTTTCACATTTACTTTGTTTGTAATTTTGTGGAAGCCCGTTTGATGAATTGAAATAGTTCGCTTCTGGAGATTGAAATTGTTTTGAAATCCAATACTTTCAGAGGCTCAGTAGATCCAAATTTCGGATTTTGGATTTTGGATTTCGGATTAACAAACAATCCGAAGCTCAAGTTTTCGAAAGAAAATCAGGTTTTCGCTTCATAAAAAATCCGACATCCGACATCCGACATCCCAAATTTGGATCTACTGAGGCTTGTTAAATCCTTTGATGAACCTTTAACAAGACGTTTCACTATTTCATTTTTAACTTTTTTCACTTTTCGAACCCTTACAAAAAGTGATGCCCAAAAGACCCGAAAAAACCGTCCAAAAATAGAAAATGAGAAAACTTCCGACGATTATCGCGGAAAAAACACCAGCAATCGGAAGTTCCAATTTTGAAAAAATCCGATCCAACCCTATAATTGCCGCAATTGAAACTGAGAAAAGGGTAAAACACATGAGTAAGATTTTCATATAATCAAATCCTAATTTTTTCATTGCCTTAAACCCGCTTGTAAAATGTCTCTTACCGACCGAATGGATGTTGCCGACGGTCAAACAGACGGCAGGAAAATATAAAACTCCAAGAATAAATGCTAAACAAACAGGCACTTGATAAAATATTGTCAATCTCATCACCGATTTTGTTAATTTTTCCAGTTACTTGTTATCCGCCAAATGATTATTTCCAAAAACTGATTCCAGTTCTCGAAGTCGGGTTTGATTGATCATCGTGCGAAGTTCGTTTTCGCTGATCTCATTGACGGGTTTGTCCGAATCAGAGGACTTAATGATTGAATTGAGATGATTTCCTGACTGTAACATCTCATTTTCAATATTGTTCACACTTTTAGAAAAACTAACCCAGGCAAATAATCCCAAAGCAAAGGCCATCACAAAAAACAAACCGAATGAGACGATATATACACCAAAACCCGTAAAATATGGATTGATAAAATCCTCCCAAATCGTAAACTTATTGAGTCGCGGCATAAAACTTTTCTTGAAATTTCCTTGTGTAAAGTTTTCAAATGTTTTTTCCAAAATGCCGAATTTCAGCGTTAAAATAATGGATGTCAAAGCTAAAGTTACCCACCACATCCATTCACCTCTAAAGGCTGTAATAATCACACCAAAAACTAAAACTGCGAAAAAAGTCCCGCCCAGGATCAAACTAAACGGAGAATAAAACGGATAAATCAGTGCCGCCAGAAAATCTTCTTTGACCAGTTTGGCATAAACTTTCTCAGTTTCTTTTTCCTCCTCTGGTTCCTCCTTCAGGTCATAAACACTTTCATCGTGTTTTTTGTCGTCCATTGTCCAATTTTTACGTAGATATCTGGTACATCTTCCGCCGCAGAAAGGACAAATTTTCAATTCATTTTCCCCTGAAATTACACAGATCTTGCAGAATAAACTTTCACAAACTGTGCAAATATAGAATGGTTTGAGATCCGGATGAATCGCACAGCATTTATAAAGTTTCTCTTCGGCTTCATCAACTGCAGCATAATCTATTTCACCTATCTGAAAATTTGTGTATATTTCTTTATTGTCCAATATTCCAGTCTCTGATGCGTATTCCAACGATGCAGAATGCAATTCACAAAAGGGTTGCTCAAGTTCGGGAATGTTTTCCGCACAGGTCCACGGCATTTTTTCATGTTTGACCTTATCAAACCGTGAAATTTTACCTGACTTTATGTCTTTAATAATTTCATTAAAACTCATCTTGCAAATTTGATTTTGAATATTTACATACCAGACCTCGTGGGAGCTCATACTTTTTTTACCTCTTTTTAATTTTTGATTTTTAGTTCATAACAAACCCCTTTCGGGAAATTTTTCCGCCTGCCTCAGGCGACCTTACTTTCAAAGATTTTCATGTTTTCCAAACCCGATCCATTGTTTTGTTTTTTTATGGGAACTGCACCGACCGGACGAACTTGTCCTTCAGCACAAGCGTGAATCAAAGCTTCTACCACTTTGCCGTCGTATCGCGAACCGATAAAACTCTTGATCCGGTTCAAGGCATCTTCGAGATTCATTCCTTTTGAATACGGTCGGTCGGTCGTCATGGCGTCGAAAGTATCGGCAACCGACACGATTTTTGCTTGTAAAGGGATTTCATCGCCTTGTAAGCCCTGTGGATACCCCTGCCCGTTGACCATTTCGTGGTGCATATACATCCCGGGCAAAAATTCCTTCATTTTGGGAATCTGCGACATGATCTTGTAGCCGCGCTGCGGGTGAGTTTTCATTATCTCAAATTCTTCGTTGGTCAATGCCGCCGGTTTTTTCAAGATCGCATCGTCAATCGCAATTTTGCCGACATCGTGTAGAAGTGCACTGATGCGAAGTGTTTCGAGTTCTTCTTCGCTCATTCCCAATCGCTTGCCAATGGCAACCGAAAAACGTGAAACCCTCTCGGAGTGACCACGTGTGTATTTATCCTTGCCGTCAATCGCAGCGGCAAGAGCTTTGACCGTTCCGACAAAAAGCTCTCGATTTTCTTCAGCCGCTTTAGCAAGTTTGGCAATATGTTCCTCGACATTATCGCTCATCAAATTAAACGCCACACCAAGCGAGCCAATTTCCGACACTCCTTTAGCGTCAACCCGGGTCGAAAAATCACCGGAGGCAATTTTCTGTGCGGCGGCTGATAATTTGAGAAGCGGATTGGTCATTTGACGACTCAACAAAAGCCCGACGATCAGCGCTAACATCGCAAATCCGAGACAAATAAGCCAGGTTTGACGACGCATTTCGCTGACCGATGCAAGTGCTTTGTTTTCGTCCTGCATCGCAATTACGCCGAATTTCAATTCATTTCTAAAATTAGCGGTCGAGTACGCGCCGATCATTTCATGGTCAACGCCTTCATATTGTGCGGTGAACGGAACTAATGCAGATTGAATTTGCTGATTGGCTTCCTGCCATTCCTGCACTATCTTTAAGTTGAGAAGCGATCTTTGATTAGCGACCACTTTTCCGTCAGGATGAAAAACGGCGTTTCCCTTTTCGTCAACCACAAAAATAATCGGCAATCCGGCTTTCCAGAGTTCTTCTTCGCTGGTCGGTTTAGTTTCAACCATGATCCGCGATATTTCACGAAGCGAGACCACCGCCATCACAAAAGCCGAAACATTATTTTTGATGACGACCGGCGAAGCGATGATCTGCACTAGTTCACCACTTGAATTTACTTTTTGCGGTTGGCCGAAAACTAATTTTCTATTTTCAAGTTTTGGCGTAATGACATTCGCAAATGATTCGATCTCTTCTCTTTTAAGCTGTTCCGAACGAAAAACCGAAAGCGATTCGTTGCCGAAAGGTTTGATATACAACGCGAGTAAATATGGATTTTCTTTAAGAGTCGCGCCTAGTTTTTCTTCGGTTTGCTGTGAAGAAAGCAGCGAAAAATCGTTTGAAAGTTCCAACGCCTTTGCATAACTGCCAACCAAATCAACATATCTCTGCCCAAAAAGCTCGATCTGCCGCGCCTTGTCCTGCACGAGTTGAGTTTGATAACGTCCTTCAACAGCGCGTAATTCTTTTGCACTTCGATCAGACAAAATCCAGCTCGTCAGCAAAAGTGGTAACAGACCGACTGCCAACAATGTGAAAACGACAAAATAGATTAGACTTATTTTTATTCTCATTTGAGAGTTTTGGGCTAAGAATGGATGCGAAATTTATTCGCACTATTATTTTAGACCATCAAAGCAAAATTGGTCAACATATTTTAACAATGTCAACCAATTTAATCTGAAATAAGTAATGCCTCAGTGAAAAGTTATGACTGGAGCGCATCTATAAAGACGGCTTCGGTGTCAAGTCAAAACTAGACACATTTCTACTTTCTCGCCAATTTAGCAAGTAATTTTTAACTTGTAGTTCTTTGAAAATTAGTTCTTGGTTCATTTTCCTTTATT
>JANPDZ010000479.1:0-6803 GCA_031431735.1 Acidobacteriota bacterium
GTATTGCCGAGCTGTCCGACATCAACCGAGGCAAGATAATTTTCGTAGCGCGAGCAGGTCACCGCGAGATCGATGAACGAATTGACGAGATTATGCGTTTTGACAATTTCGTTGCGCAGCATATCGCCCGCGAACGACGGATTTTGCGTTGACAACTGTTGAATCTGTTTTTCTTTGTCAATCAACGTTAAAACGCGCTGTTGCCCGCCCTGACTTAATTTTTCGACTTGCGCCATTCGCTTTCGTTGTTCGTATTCGAGTTTTTCCTTTTCATAGAGCGGGTCCCAGAGCAATCTTTGCATAAAACGCGACTGCGAACCGTGCAGCAGCCAAAGACCTTCGACACCGAGCGCGGCAACCGCGATCAACGGATTTAAGGTCAGAATTGAAGCGACGATCGCGCCGCCCAAAAGCGTTAAATTATATGGATTTGCAAGCGTATATTTAAAATAGGAAGGCTTGTCGGGAAACTTTTCTTCCGTAATTTCGGCGGTTGAATTAGCAGTATTTTCGGGCGTGAAAGATTCGTGCATCGTCCTATTCGGCCGTCCGCGATTGTATTGCTGATTTTGGTTTTGCGATGAATTCATCTTAAATATCAATCAAGCCGAGACTGATTTTCAAAGCTACATCAACTTTTTTCAAGGTCTTTCCACTGATCTTGCCTACACATCGTATCAATCTTTTTCTGTCTATCGAACGAATTTGATTTAGCAACACTACCGAATCAATTTTTAATCCGCCTTCGTTGGCGGCAATCAAAACCTCGGTCGGATATAATTTTTCGTCAAATTTAGAGGTCATTGCCGCAACAATCGTGATTGGGCTGTGCTGATTGGAAATATCGTTTTGAATGATTAATGCCGGACGAGTTTTTTGAATTTCCGCACCGATCGTCGGGTCAAAATTTACCAAATAAACTTCCCCGCGAACAGCCGTTTTTATTCGCTCGGTTTTGTCCATAATTCTTCTTCGAGATTAAACCATTCTTCGGCTATTTCGAGGTCTTGGCTACTTCTGGCAATCGCTCCTTCCTTTAATCTTTCGCGTAAGCCTTCCTGTTTCAATTGCTTGACGTAAAACCTTACGGCATTATCAATAAAATTACTTCGTCCGCCTTTTTGGGCAAGGTCTTCTATTAATTCAACGGTTGTTTCAGGCAATGTAATGTTCAGTCTTTTGTGCATAGCATTTTAATCATACACACTTGCAATAAGTATCTCAACTTTTGTTATAAAGCATCTGCAATAATTGATTTTCAATCGTGCGAAATTCCGCTGTTGATTTCAGCGTAATGTCTTTGACGGGAAATTGGGGAACGTCAATTTTTTCTAAAATATGTGCCGGACGTTTTGATAAAACGTAGCAAGTATCAGCCAGATAGACGGCTTCGGAAACGTCGTGCGTGACGAAAACGATCGTGTTATTTTCGGCTTTTGAAATATCGAGCAGTAAGCTCTGCATTCCCCAACGCGTCTGCGGGTCGAGCGCGCCGAAAGGTTCATCCATCAAGACAATTCGCGGATTATTTATCAGGGTTCGCGCAATCGCGACGCGCTGTTTCATTCCGCCCGAAAGGTCTTTCGGATAACGCTCGGCAAAATCCGCGAGACCGACTTCTTCGAGAATTTTTGTCGAGAGTTCTTTGCGTTTCTCTTTTTCAATGCCCTGCAATTTCAAGCCGTATTCGACGTTTTTGCGAACCGTCAGCCATGCAAAAGATGTGTAAGTCTGAAAAACCATTCCGCGGTCGCGCCCAACTTCTGTCACCGCCTTGTCGTCAACAAAAATTTCGCCTTTGGTCGGCGGAGTCAATCCGGCGATAGATTTTAAGATCGTTGATTTTCCGCAGCCCGAAGGTCCTAAGAAGACGATTATTTCACCGCATCCGGGTTTGTCCGCGACGTCAAACGAAACATCGCGCACGGCTTCCGTTTTTTCGCCGTCGCGTCCGATGTAAGTGACGGAAAGGTCTTTGACGCTGAGTTTTAATGGTTGTTCCATAAAAAGTGCAAAGTGCATAGTGCAAAGTGCATAGTGCATAGTGTTAGTCTTAACTTTGCACTATGCACTTTGCACTTTGCACTTCTAAAAGGTTTTTTCACGCCATCGGAACAGCAAATTTGAAATTGCGCGGATGATAAAATCCGTGATCAGTCCGATCCCGCCGATGACGATCAAGCCGGCAAACGACCACGAAACTTTCTGGTGCGTCCGGGCGAGTTCGACCATATAACCGAGTCCGTGTTCGGGATTGACCGCTTCCGCCAAAATCACATACGTCCACAAAATGGCGTTCATCACGCGGAACGAATCGAAAATATCAGGCAAAGCCGACGGCAAAAGAACGCTCGTTACCACCTGAAACTTACTTGCGCCGAGCGTCAGCGCGGTTTGCACGAGTTCTTCGGGAACGGCGCGAATTGCTGTCACGACGACCGGCAAAAGATAGACGAAAACGCCTAAGAAAAGAAACGCGATCTTTTGCGTTTCGTAAATACCGAAATACCAGATTAGAAGCGGAATAAACGCCGAGATCGGCATATAACGAAGCGGCGCGACGATCGGCTCAAAAAAGCGGTTGACAGGTTCAAACGCGCCCATCAAAACGCCGAGCGGCACGGCAACCGCCGAAGCCAGCAGAAATGCAATGCCGATCCTTTTGCCCGAAATCCAAATCGAACTTGCCAAATCTTGTTCGATAAAAAGCTGTAAAATTCCGCGAATCACTTCGGTCGGCGTCGGCAGCGTGTCGGAACTGACGAGGTTGCCGTAAGTCAGAGCGCACCAGATCGAAAAGATCAAGATCGGCGCGACAAAGCTGATCGCTAAAGCGGTTGAACGCGGTAAAGGCTGGCGTAATTCCATAAACGAGTTGAGAGTTGAGAGTTGAGAGTTGAAAGTTGAAAGAGTAAAAATCAACTCTCCACTATCAACTCTCAACTTTCAACTAATTTTATTCATTCGACAAAATCACCTTAATGTCTGTGCGGCGATTCTGCTGCCGTCCGGCTTCGGTTTCATTCGGCGCGACCGGATTTGACGCGCCACGTCCGATAGTTTGGAAGCGATTCGGTTTGATGTTCGGGAAGTTTTTCGTGATGTAATTTCTCACGGAATTTGCCCGTTTTTCCGAAAGCGTCGCGTTTATTGATTGTGCGCCGGTGCTGTCGGTATTGCCCTCGACGCGCAAAACGGTGCCGCCAAAACTTGTCATCAATTCGCCGAGCTTATCGAGCAAAAAGAATGAACCGGGCATAATTTCTTCGCTTCCGGGCGTAAATTGAATCTGAATCTGTTGTTGCAAAATCGGCACGTCGGTTTTCGACGGCACTTTTGCGACAACTTCTTTTTCCTCAATCTTTTGTCCCGGATATTTGGTCGCCAGATTTGAAACAAAACGCGAATCCGCCCAATCTTTCGCCGAAACCGTTTTGTTGACCAGACCTTTTTTGCGCCAGATGACAAACGCCGTATCAAAAAGCGTTTCGTAATGCGGCTTTGTGCCGGTCAAACCGAAAAACTGCGCGTTGTCGGCATATGGCGTAAGTTTTAAACCCGAAAGCATTCCTGAAACGGTTTCGGCATCAAGCTTTAAAGCCTGTGCGACGATTTCGTTCGATGGATTCGGATTGTCGCGCATCATCGCCATTCCGTCAAACCAGCCATTGATAAAATCGCGCAATGTTTCGGGATATTTATCAATCAATTCCTGCCGCGCAACCAGCGTGTCGGCAATCACGTTTGTCGCCGCCGAGGTCGAAACCAAAATATGCGCTTCGTCGCCGCGTGCCGAAACTGCACTTGACAGATCAGGCTCCCACGTCACTGCCGCATCAACATTTTTCGTGCGAAAAGCCGCTGCCGCGAGCGATGCGTCCTGCGTAAAGACGATATTTTTCTCAACCGCATTACGATCTTCCGGCGTTAAACCCGATTGCGAAAGCAAGTATAAAAGCAGAAAATGCGACGGTGTAAATTGTGTGCAAGCGATTTTTTTGCCTTTCAGATCTTCGATTGATTTGATGGACGAAAGCGACACGATGCCGTCGCCGCCGCGCGACCAATCCTGCATAATGATGGCTTTTGCCGTCTGATTTTGCTCGGCTAAGATCGAGGCTTCACGCGCCCAATTGTCAACCGTGTCCCACATAATATCAATCTGTCCGCTGCGAAACGCGGTAAATTTTGCCGCCGGATCTTCGAGCAGAATAAATTCGACATCCATTCCGAAATTCTTTTTGTAAAGCGAATTTGCGTTCGGCGCGAGACCGCCATTATAAACAATTCCCGGCGCGTGTCCCGCCCAGGTATTGATGCCGACTTTGAGCGCACGACCCGTCAGTTTGCCCGTGCCGATCGGTTGCGCCGTCACGCCCGTCGAACCGTCGTTGTATTTCGGATCGTTAAGCGGATTTTTGAGCGAATCGAAATCCTCTTTTTTGACATCTTCCTTCGGTCCCGAACCTCCGCCGGTCGCCCAGTTTTTGATACTGCTGCCCGCCCAATACCACGTTACAAATCCTAAAACGATAAGAATTACCGCCGTGATAAAAAATTTCGCAAATGGTGTTAATTTCATAATTTTAATTAGTCGAGAGTAAAGAGTGGAGAGTGGAGAGTTGGAAGAATATTAAACTCTTCACTCTCTACTCTCCACTCTCCACTCGCTACATAGTTTTTTGTTGACCTTGCTGTTGCGCGGCTTTTTTCGCCTTGAGCTCGTCGAGTTGTTTTTTGGCTTGCACATCGCCGACCTGACTTTTCAGTTTGTCGAGCCGCGAATCAAGCGAAGATTCTGACAATTCCTTGCCGAGATTGGCTTCGGCAATCGTCGTTTTGATGTGCGAACGCACGTTGTCAAGCGCACGAACTTCTTCGTCAACCGAAAGCCCGTCGAGCTGTTCCTGAATTTTGACACGCGCCTGCGCCGATTGAAATTTCGCGAGCATCGTATCCCGTTCGGCTTGCAATTTTTTGATCTCCGACTGCACGCCCATCAGCGAAGATTTGGCAGAATCGGCATCCGAACGCGCATTTTCGGCTTCGGCGGTCAGTTCCGCGTGTTCCGTCTTGAGCGCGTTTTGCTTTTGAATCAAAACCATCGCCAGATCGTCCTGATTCGTTTCGACCGCCGTATCGAGTTCGGCTTGGGTTTGTTCGAGTTCCGCCGTGATGCGCTTGAAACGCTCGTCAATATCATCGCGGCGGCGAATAATTCCGGCGGTCGCCGTTTTCAATTTCGAGTATTTCTCGATCATCGAATTGATGGCGTTTTCGTATGCGATCTCGGGATGTTCTTTTTCAATATCGGAAATCCACAGCGACAGAAAACCGCGCCACAAATTTCCGATTCTGCTAAATACTGACATTTTTCAATTCTCCTTCTTTTTTAGTTGAAAGTTGAGAGTGGAAAGTGGAAAGTTTTATTTTCCTGCCAACTCTTAACTTTCAACTTTCAACTTTCAACTTTCAACTTTCAACTGTTTCCGTCGGTTCTTGCAATTTCGGCGATTCTTTGACGACCTGCGCGACCACGTCGCGCCCGAAAAATTCCAGAACTTTCTGCACTTCCAATTTTTTCGCGTTGCACGCGGCAACCACCGAATTTTGTTCGTTGACGCGATCTTCCATGATCCGTCGAAGATTTTGGATCTCCAGTTCGTATTGCTGAATCCGTGCCGCGCCGTCCTGCAAAACTTTTTCCGTGTCGGTGGCGCCGCTGCGGATATAAAATTCGAGTGCCTGAATTTCGCCCGCGCCGGCTTCGATGATCTTTTCGATCGGCACACCAAACGCCTTCAAGCTGGCTTCGACAATTTGTTTTTTGACCGTGACATCGGTGCTTTCCGGCAAACTGTCGAGCAAAGATTTCGCTTTTGTGATGCGTTCGCGTTCTTCCGCGTCAACGCCGCCCGTTTCAAAAACCGCGTCGAAATCAACCTT
The DNA here is from genome assembly GCA_031431735.1 of Acidobacteriota bacterium. Lineage (GTDB taxonomy): Bacteria > Acidobacteriota > Blastocatellia > Pyrinomonadales > Pyrinomonadaceae > JAFDVJ01. The sequence goes on from JANPDZ010000479.1 coordinate 5,947, forward strand.
GCCGTCAACTACCGGCGGCGGTGCTGTGTAATTCGCGGGAACTTGATTTGTGGCTGGTGTTTCTGCCTGAACGCTTGAATCCTGGGCACTCGTGCCATCCGCCGAAAGCGGCGTTTGACCCGCATATTTGGCGATCAACTCATCGGCGGTCAGATCGGCTTCCGACTCGGAATTTTGCGCGCCATCGCCATCTTTGACGATAAACCAACCAACAACCGTATCGCTCCATTTTTTTTCCGACATTTTTTGAACTCCTTACGCCTAAAAATATAGGCAAAATTGCAGTAAAAGTAAAAGGTTAAAAGGTAAAAGGTAAAAGGTAAAAGGTAAAAATGCAAAAAAAGAGCATCACACCTTGAATATTTATTTTGAGCGAGACACCTTTAACCTTTAACCTTTAACCTTTTTTCATTGCTTTACCATTACAAAGCAAAGCCCATTGCCTTAAAACAAGACAACCGGCTTAATTTGTTATGATTCTGCAAATTATCTGATTTTATTTCATTCGGGAATAATTATTTGCGGTGAAATTATTATCAGGCATTCGATTTTTTTAGGCTCGGTGTTGCCATTTCTAAAGAGAATTCGGAGAAATGCTGTTTCTGTCTTTTCTTTGCATCGAAATTCGACTTCTTTTTCGCCTTCAAGTCTTTTTTTTGTGAGCGGGTCTTCGGCTCCAAAGATTTGCAGAAAATATTGGTTGCGACCTTGTTCAGTAACTCGACTTTAGATAAAAGCAGAAAAAAGCCTGTTTGATTTCCAAGCTGATTTTTGCCTTTTTCTGTTCTGTTTGTTCCTCATCATTCTACTTGTTTGACAAGTTTTGGCTTTTTTTTGCCTTTCAATTTGATTTTATA
>JANPDZ010000480.1:0-11410 GCA_031431735.1 Acidobacteriota bacterium
CACTTAGAAACTGTGCATTAGCTGTCTGCAATAAGTCAGAACAGCGAGCGGTCGCGACCTGTTAAATGTTATTGATAAACAAAAGCGTCGCGACCGCTCAGGGTTCTGACTTATTGCATAGTTTTTAAGTGAAAACCGTATTAGGATGAAATTAATGAGTTAAGCCAATTTTTATAGGGTCTCAAAAATGAGTTCATAATTTACTATGAGTTGACCTTTTACAAAAATAAAGTTAAAGCTAAAACAACATAAAATTCAAACATTGAAATTCTGCCAATCTATTTCTATGTAGAATTTCAAAACAAAATCTAAAAAATTCAAGCTGAGGGAAAATGACGGCATCAGAAGAAACGAATCAAACAGTATCAAAAATTCCGGTTAGTGCCGAGATGACCAAAGGGCAGATCTGGCAGGTTATCGGGGCATCGAGCGCGGGAACGGTCATCGAATGGTATGACTTTTATATTTTCGGAAGTCTGGCGACAATTATTTCGCCGCTTTTTTATCCGCCGGGAAATGAAACTTTCGCTCTGATAATGTATTTGCTGACGTTTGCGCTCGGTTTTATTGTGCGTCCATTCGGCGCACTGTTTTTTGGACGAATCGGCGATTTGGTCGGTCGTAAATATGCTTTTTTGGTAACGCTTTTGATTATGGGCGGAGCAACGGCGGCAGTCGGATTTTTGCCGACATTCAGCCAAATCGGTTGGGCAGCCCCGATTGCTCTGATTCTCATTCGTGTTCTGCAAGGTTTGGCTCTCGGCGGAGAATATGGCGGCGCAACGGTTTATGTTGCCGAACACGTTCCCGATGAACATCGCGGATTTTACACGAGTTTTATCCAAATTACGGCTTCACTTGGTTTACTGATTTCATTGGCAGTAATTCTCGGATTGCAAAATTCGATGAGTAAGGAAACCTTTGGTGCAGATAGTTTTATGGCCGGTTGGCGAATTCCTTTTGTCGTCTCAATCGTACTGGTTTTGGCATCGCTCTACATTCGTTTGAGAATGAAAGAATCGCCGATTTTCCAGCATATCAAAGCAACCGGAATGGCTTCTACAAAACCCATTGTTGATGCTTTTGCTAACCCTGAAAATCGCCGACGAGTTTTAATTTCACTTTTTGGTGCAACTGCCGGACAAGGTGTAGTTTGGTACACGGGACAATTTTACGCGCTGTTTTATATGAAAACCGTGTTGAAAATTCCCGAACAGACAGCCAGTTATATCATTGCTATCGCCATTTTGTTGGCGATCCCACTTTTTATCTTTTTCGGTTGGCTCTCGGACAAAATCGGACGCAAGCGGATCATGATGACCGGTTGTCTTTTAGCCGTCATTTGCTATTTGCCCATTTACCACGGAATGCAGTATTTTGCCGGAAATAATGTTGACCATATTCAATCAGTTCCCGACAAAATAACCGGTGAACCAAAACTTACGTCCGTGACTGCCGAAGAAAAACCGGCAGTAGCAGCAACCGAGGCAAATTTCCCAATGCTCGTTTTGCTTGTTTTCATTCAAATGGTTTTTGTAACGATGGTTTACGCACCGATTGCCGCCTATCTGGTCGAAGCTTTTCCGGCGAAAATCCGTTATACATCAATGTCATTGCCGTATCACATCGGTAACGGCGTATTCGGCGGACTACTTCCGACAATCGGACTTTTTGCTTGTGCCTATACCGGCAATATCTACGCCGGATTGATCTATCCGATGATTGTTGCCGGAATCACTTTTGTGATCGGGTCAATTATGTTAAAAGAAACCAATCATACAAGGATGTGGGACGAATTTAACGAAACCGCGCCAAACGACCGGCCTTTATAGATTAGAAAAATCAGATTTTTGATTTGTCAATAAATATGTGTGAAATGGTAACTGTTTAGGTCTGGTAATGATAATTTAAAAATATTTGTAACTGATTAGGTCTTTGGCTTTTGGTTTTTGGTTTTTGGTTTTATTGATGGTTTTTGAAAAAAAATACCGCAATAAAAATAAGAAGTGTCATTGCCGGGAGCGCAGGCATCCTCAGCCTGCTGAACGCGGAGCGTTCAAAAGCCTCGACGGGCATTTAACTTCATTCTATGCGAACGCTTTAAGCCGCGAAGCGCGACGTAGCAGGCCGGGGCTGCCTGCGCTCCCAGCGAAAACAATCTTTATTTATTGCCGGATTTATTTTTCAAAGAACATAAATTAAACCCGATGTTTAAAACTCTTTGGTAAAATTGGAAAGCTCAGTCGTTTATTGACTTTTCTGTTTTCAAAATGGATAAAGTCGAGCTAAATGTTGGATTGCTTTTTACTTTTGCTTCATTTCAAATATAGTCTTTGTTATGCGGAAAGTTTCGATCATTGGAATCGGCAGAGTCGGCGGTGCGCTCGCGATCGCATTGGCGCGGAAAGGTTATGTGATCGAGAATCTGTTCGTCAGAAACGACCAAACAGCCCGAAAAGTCGCGGAGATCATTGAACCAACTCCGCAAATAATTGCATCTGATAACTTCTCAAAAAGCACATCGGACATTGTTTTTATTACGACGCAGGATACGGAAATCGAAAGCGCGGCGCGGAATCTGGCAAAAAATCTCCGAAATAATCCTTTTGTTTTTCACACAAGCGGTGCGCTCTCATCGGAAATCTTGCAGTCATTAAAAGAAATCGGTTGCCAAACGGGTTCGATTCATCCGCTTGTTTCGATCAGCGATGCGCGTTTGGGCGCGGAGCGTTTTGACGGGGCTAATTTTTGTGTCGAAGGCGGCGCGGAAGCGGTTAAATTGGCGAAAAGAATCGTTGCGGATTTGGGCGGCAGATCGTTTTCAATTGAAACAGAATTCAAAACGCTCTACCACGCGTCGGCGGTCACGGCTTGCGGGCATCTGGTTGCGCTGGTTGAGACGGCAGTCGAGATGCTGACAAAATGCGGGCTCGATGAAATGCAAGCCCAAAAAATGCTTTTGCCGCTGATCAAAAGCACGGTCGAAAATCTCGAAACGCAGTCAACTCCAGAGGCTTTGACGGGAACTTTTGCGCGTGCCGATGTCGTAACTTTTGAAAAACATCTCGCGGCACTGGAAAATGTTTCGCCCGAAGCGCGGGAAATCTATCTGCAACTCGGTGCGCGTTCGACGCATCTGGCAGAAAGGCAGGGTGCGAACGCTGAAAATCTGTCTGAAATTCGCCGTCAAATTTCGTTAGCGAAAAAGAATTCCAAATGCTAAAATAAAATTTAGATCTGACTAAATTCTAAGTATGGTGAAAAAGAAGGCGGAAGAATTTCAAAAAGAGAAGGAAATATTTTTGGAGCATATCCAAAATACCGGTTTGCGCCGGACTTCGCAAAGAGATTTGATTTTGGATATATTTCTGAAAACCGAAGAACATCTGACCAGCGAAGACCTTTATTGGCTGGTTCAAAAAAAGGATGCAAGTGTCGGCCATACGACGGTTTACCGGACTCTGAAACTTTTGACCGAAGCCGGACTGGCGCGGGATGTCCGTTTTGGCGACGGCAAGACTTATTACGAACATCATTACGATCACGAGCATCACGATCATCTTATCTGTACGGAATGCGGTCGGATCATCGAATTTTTCTCGGCTGAGATCGAAGAATTGCAGGACAAGATGGCTGCAAAATACGGCTTTCGGCTGACCAATCACTCTCTACGAATGTGGGGAATTTGCGAAGATTGCGAGGCGCGTGAAAATAAAAAGGAAAACCCGGTTTCAGGAGCACAGCCGCGGGTGCGTGTGAAATCGGTGGTTGGGCAGTAGTCATTGGTCAGCGGTTGGCGAGGCTTTCAATCACAAACGGCAACGCAAACCACGAACAATAAACAAATATAATGGAAGCAGAACTCAAATTTGAACGTGAAAAAAGAAACGGAATCGCAGTTGTCGGCAGTTATTTAATTGACGCGGCGCGGCGGTTGGGGATTGAAATTTACGACGATTGCGGAAGATTGGGATTGTGCGATTCGTGCGCGGTGACGATCAAAAGCGGTAACGAATTTTTATCGGAGCCGACAAAAGCCGAAATTGAACAATTATCCGAAGAAAGGCGTAAGCAAGGTGAACGATTATCTTGTCAGGCAAAAATCATCAAAGAAGGAGAAATTGTAATTATGACACACGAAAAGAAAGACACGCGCCCCGAAGCCGAACGCAAACACGAAGAATTTCGCAAGGAATTTGACGCGCTACCGCTTGAACAAAAAATTTCACAGCTTATGGAACTCGAAGCGGTGACATTGAGCGAAACTTTCAATTATATACTTAATTCGCCGTTTGCAATTGGCGGCAAGGTCGTTGATTTTATGAGCCAATTTGGTTTGAAATACGACAAAGAAACGAAAGATACAAAGGGCACCGAAGCTCATAAAGAAGAGCCAAAAGCCGAAACCGAAGAAAAGAAGCCGAAAAAAGCTCCGCCAAAACGGACAAAAAAAACAACTGAAGCGAAAGACGCTTTGTAACCTTAATCAAAAAACGTGAGCGAAAACGACAAGTTAATAGAAAGAAAACCGGCTGAACTCGTTAAAGAAAAGTCGCAATACGCGATTGCCTTTGGGGTAATCGCGATGATGCTTTATTTCACGGGCTTTCCGGTTTTTGTCATATTTTTCTTTGGAATTCTCGCTTTTTTTATCTGGAAGACTTTGTCAACTCCGTCGCATAACGGGACGCGCGAAATTTTTGAATTTTATTTAATGGCAAACGATATTTTGCGCGATGACGAACGCCGCTGGTATGGTTTCGAGATTCAGGAAGTTATTGCCCGCGGTGAACGGATCCTGAAATATATGAAAGGCGCGCCGCCGCTTGTTTATTTCACGCTCGGCGCGCTTTACAACAAAGCCGGCGATCATAAATCTGCCGAAAGACATCTCGCTTACATCGTCGAAAACGACAGTTCGGACGAAACGGCTTTTGTTTATCCGTCGCCGGAATTGCGCACATATGTCAAAACTCTGCGGAAAATAGAACGCGATCCGGCAGAAGCGCCTTTGATGTCGTCAGCCGTTCGGGCACTCGAACGCGCCCGCCGCAATCGTGCCAAATCGCTGCTTGAAAATACACGCGATGCTCTGCGCGAAGCTGATTTCAAAAAAACTGCCGCCGAACTCGAACGTCACGAACATAAAGTATTGGCTGAACAAAACCATTCAAAGCCGTTTGCTTCGATTGTTTCGGACAGTGTTCAAAAAGAAGTCGAATACCAAACTCAAAAACAAAAGTCCGATACGCAAATTGCCCAAAACGATAACGGCAACGCGCCGAAAAAAGAAAAGCGCAAAAGGGAAAAATCAAACGAGGATGCTTTCGGCAACCGCAAACCGATCTCGGAAGTTCTGCGCGACATTTACGACACCAAGTAAGAAAGTGAAAAAGTTTAAAAGTGAAAACAAACGTCCAAAAAGTGAAAACAAACGTCCAAAAAGTGAAAAAGTAAGAAAGTGAAAAAGTGAAAAGTGTAAAAGTATGCTGTTTAAGCTAAAATAGCTTTTAAACTTTTAAACTTTTAAACTTTTAAACTTTTATATGCTTTCTGCTGAAATTATCGCGATCGGTTCAGAACTTCTGACTCCTGAAAAAACAGACACAAACAGTCTTTGGCTGACCGGAAAACTCAACGAGATCGGAATTGAGGTGAAACTCAAAACGATCGTCGGTGACGATTCGTTGCGGCTCGAAGAAACCATCAAAGATGCGGTCAAGCGTTCTGATGTCGTCATCACAACCGGCGGATTAGGACCGACCGAAGACGATATCACGCGCACCGTTTCCGCCAAAGCTATCGGGCGCGAATTGGTTTTTCACGAAGACATTGTTGATCATTTGCGCGAAAGATTCAGGGCTTGGGGACGCGAAATGCCAGAAATCAATAAACGTCAGGCATATGTCATCGAAGGCGCACAAGTTTTGCCGAATCCGAACGGCTCGGCGGTCGGAATGTCGGTCAGGATCGGCGAAAAATTCCTGATCGTTTTGCCCGGCCCGCCGCGTGAAAATCAACCGATGTTCAATGATTTTGTCTTTCAGCAGTTAAAAGAAAAATCGGGCGAGATCGTTTTTAAAAAGCGTATGCTGAAAGTTTCCGGACTCGGCGAATCAGCGATTGACGAAGCGATTGCGCCGATCTATTCGGTTTACAAAAACGTTTCGACAAGTGTTTTATTCAACAAAAGCGAGGTCGAAGTTCATTTAACGGCTCAAGGTGTCAACGAAGCCGAAGCCGATGCTTTGAACGAAGAGATTGCCGCCAAAATTGTCGAAACATTAGGCATCGCTGTTTTTTCGACCTGTGGCGAAGAGATGGAAGAAGTCGTCGGTAAACTTCTTGTCAAAAACGGCAAAACTCTGTCGGTCGCCGAAAGCTGCACGGGCGGTCTGATCAGTCAGCGTTTGACCGATATTTCGGGTTCGTCCGCGTATTTTGTCGAAGGTGTGATCGCCTACGCGAATCGTGCGAAGATCGAAACGCTCGGTGTTCCGCCTGAAATCATCGAAACTTATGGCGCGGTTTCCGCCGAAACCGCCGAGGCGATGGCGAAAGCAATGCGCGAGCGTACGAAAACCGATTACGCGATCTCGATCACCGGAATCGCCGGACCGACCGGCGGCACTGAAGAAAAACCGGTCGGCACGGTGTTTATCGGTTACGCTGACGAAACACGGGTAAAATCATTTAAAATAACTTTACCGGGCGACCGTTATCTGATTCGCTGGCGTTCGAGTCAGGCAGCTTTGGATTATTTGCGGAGACAGATATTAAAGAAATAGCTTATTTCTGGTTTTGCAAAGTAATAAAAATCAATCGTTCTTTGGGTTTGGAGAAAGTTTGATGAAAAAATTTGGACAAATCTTGACGATCTTAGTTTTCAGTTTCGTTTTGACGATTCAGGTTTTCGGTCAACTTGACGGAAATCCCGTAAACTGGTGCCGCAACGGTGCTTTCCCGCGTGAGAACAGCACCTATCAATTGGCAACGATCATCGGCAAGAAAGGCAAAAAAGTTTATTTTTACGGCGATGAGATGGAAGATTGCCCGGACGGAAAAAATTGCCGCTTGAAAAGCTATGTCATTCAGAAAGATGAAATAATCGTTTCGCGCACTTTGGGCGGTTACGCTTGCGCTTGGTTTCAGCCGAAAAAAGGCGAGGAAACGGTCGGCTGGATAAAGATTGATAATTTGAAATGGATCGAAACGAATGAAAACCCCGATGCGAAAGAATGGCTCGGCGATTGGCGGTTTTATGATAATTCCGTTCTCATTTCAAAAAGCAAAACGCCGGATTTATTTGACATCAAAGGCAACGCGTTTTGGCAGGGTTTCGGCGATAACATTCACATCGGCGAACTCGACCACTCGGCAAAACCTGCGGGAAACAAATTAAACTTAGGCGAAAATGACACGGGCGAATACGACTGCAAAGTTTCGATGCAGCTCGTCGGAAAATATTTGATCGCTTCTGACAATTTGAATTGCGGCGGCGCAAACGTCACGTTTTCGGGTGTTTATCGGAAGAAATAGCCGCGCATTCGGCAGAAAATGTGGTTTTCCGAACTGCTAATTTCCGATTGATTTGGTAAAAATAGAGGTGTGCCGATTTTATCATGGCGCACCTTTATTTTTATGTTGGCTGGTATTAAAAAGTTATTGAAAAAGGTCGTCGGCTACGTCAAAGAATTCGGCAAACTCACTCCGATTGCTTTCTTAACTGCTGTATTGCCGATATTTGGCAGCATGAGCTTGATTCTGGTCAGTTATCCGCTCGGACATTGGCTCAGGGAAAATTGGGAAATCGGCTTGGGATTATTTTTTCTCGGCGTTTTGTTTTTCTGCGGCTTGTCGCTTTTACCGACGAATGTGATCGGCATTATCAGCGGTTGGTCGTTCGGATTTGGATTCGGAATCGCAATATTGATCAGTGGTGTAGTTGGCGCAGCAACCATTTCATTCATAATTCATAAGCGGATCGTTGGCGATACATTACCGCACGTTTTTGAAAAACATCCGAAAGCCCAAGCTGTTTATCAGGCATTGATCGGGCAAAGCAAATGGCGCGCGACCTTGATAATATTCTTGTTGCGGTTATCACCGGCAATGCCTTTTGCACTGACGAATTTTCTGATGGCTTCGGCGGGTGTCCCGATCAAATCATATATTGGCGGAACATTTTTGGGAATGCTGCCGCGTTCGACGGCGGTTGTTTTTGTGGGTTCGGGGCTGTCCGAATTGAGTTTCAACGACCCGCAGGAAATGTGGCTGATAGTTTTCGGGATCGGCGCGACCATTCTTTCGATAATTTTTATAGGCATTGTCGCCCGCCGCGCACTTGATCATCTGACTCAATCCGAGTCGAGAGTCGAGAGTCGAGAGTCGAGAGTCGGGCTTTCGTGAGTAATCTTTTAGACATATACGCGTTAAGTATTCGATTTCAACGACTCGTTTGGAAAAAATCAGGAAAAATCTGTTTGATGCGCGTAATATTTCAAACGACTCGTGACTCAGGTTGACTCAGGAAAATCAGTCAATTTGAATTTAGTCAGCCAATATTTTCCGATAGACTTCCGCGTCAACATTCCCGCCGCTGACGACGACACAGACTTTTTTGCCGGCAAACTTTTCTTTATTCTCCAAAATTGCGCCAAGTGTCAACGCGCCGGTCGGTTCGCATTTGAGATTTGCCAAACCATAATAAAGCCTCACGGCTTCGGCGATATTTTCGTCCCGGACTTCGATTATTTCGGAAACGCCCAATTTAATTATTTCCCAATTATGTTTGCCCAAACTGAGTGTCCTCGCGCCATCTGCAATCGTCATCGGTTCGGTTTCGTTGGCAATGATTTTTCCGGCTTGCAGAGAACGCGCCGCATCATTTCCCAAAAGGGGTTCTGCGCCGATCAATTTTGCCTGTGAAGCGTTGCGGCACAAACCTTTTGAAATTCCAGAAATTAAACCGCCGCCGCCGATTGGCGCGAGAATAACATCAAAATCTTTTTGCGCCAATTCATCGCCGATCGTTGAATTTCCGTCAATCACAAGCAGATCATCATACGCCGAAGCAATATAAGCCTTTGGCATTTGCGCGGCAAGTTGAGCGACACGTTTGCTTCGGCCGACTGTTTTTGTATCAACCAGATCAACCGTTGCGCCGTAAGATCTGACGGCTTCGATCTTTACGCGCGCCGAAGTTTCGGGCATCACAACGACACATTTTTTGTTCAAAAGCCGGCAAGCATACGCTAAAGCCTGACCGAAATTGCCGGACGATGCCGTGAGAATTTCATCGTTCGGCACATTCAAAGCCAAATTGTATGCCGCGCGAAATTTGAAACTGCCGGTATGTTGAAAAGTTTCGGTCGCGATTGTCAAATCAATGCCGAGATGGGCGCGGAGTTTTTGCGATTCGATAAAAATGGTCGGACAAATTGCTTCAAGCAAAGTTTTCATTTGTTTAGAATCTATCAGACAGGCTAAACTCGTCAAGACTGATGAACAAAAATTTTGTAGAAAATCTGCCGGTTAAGTTCAGGCAAAATATTTCGGGTTTATACGGGGCGAAAGGCGATCAATGGCTGGCGGATTTACCCGTGACCATGGCTGAAATTGCCGGAAAATGGTCGCTCGAAATTGGCAAAGTATATTCAAATCTTTCTTTTAATTTTGTCGCCCAATGCGTCGATGAAACGGGCGAAAAATATGTTTTGAAAGTTGGTGTGCCCGAAGAAGATTCATCGATTTTGTTTGAGAAAAGAACGCTTAAAGCCTTTCACGGAAAAGGTGCGGTGAAAGTAATAAAGTTTGACAAAGCGCGGTGCGCGATGCTTCTCGAACGCGCAATTGACGGCAAAACTTTAAGCGAAGTTTGCGGCGAAGATTATGTGCGAGCGGTTGAGATTGCCATCGAAGTAATGCTCAAACTTCCGCGCAATTCGCCTGATAAAAGCAAATTCATCAATCTTGAAACGTGGATTGATGGCTTAAATAAAGCCGTTAAAACCGGGTTTGCGCCTCATAAAGTCGCTCGTGCAAAGCAGTTTTTTGCCGAACTTGTCGAGCCTTTTGAAAAAAAGATCCTACTGCACGGCGACTTTCATTTCGACAATATAATATCCGCGCAGCGCGAACCTTTTTTGGTGATTGACCCGAAAGGCGTGGTCGGTGAAATCGGTTACGAGATTGCCGTTTTTCTCAATGATTTAGCGGGTTGGACGGCGCAACTCGCAAACCGCAAACAGATTCTCGATTTCGCTGTTGAAAGATTTTCAAAGGCGTTTGGAGTGCGTTCACGAGAATTGCGAAAATGGGCTTTTGCATTCGCGGTTTTGTCGGCTTGGTGGATGATGGAAGATTTCGGCAAAGATTTTGAAAATACATTGGCTTTAACAGAGATGTGGGACGTATAATGCGAATCAAGGGTAGAAAAATAAGCGGTTTGCGAGCATTGTGTTTCATCGCATTATCAATTATTCATTATCAATTATCCATTATTTCAGAAGTTATAAACGGTTCATAACCCTTGAAGTTAATTGATAATTGAGATTTGATAATTGATAAATCTTTTTCGCTTTCCTACTCTTGATTTGTATGTATAATCGAAAAATATGACAAAAGCACAATTTGGAATGATCGGACTTGGAACGATGGGCAGAAATTTTCTGCTCAATGTCGCGGAACATGGATTTTCGGGCGTTGGCTACGATTTAGACGCGGAAAAACGGCGTCTGTTACTTGAAGAAGGAAAAGATTACGATCTGCAAACCGGCGAAAACTTGGCTGAATTTCTCGATAAACTCGAACGCCCGCGCAAGATTATGATTCTCGTTCCGGCGAATGTCGTTGATTTTGTGATTAACGATTTGCTGGTCGCTTTGGACAATGGCGACATCGTGATTGACGGCGGAAATTCGCATTTTCCGGATACCGAACGGCGCGAAAAACTTCTCACCGACAATGGCTTAGAATTCTTAGGCGTTGGCGTTTCGGGCGGCGAAGAAGGTGCGCGGCACGGCGCGAGCATTATGATCGGCGGCAAAGCGGAGATTTATGCGCACGTCCAAGAAATTCTCGAAGCAGCATCGGCGAAGGTGAACGGGGAATCATGCGCGGCGCACGTCGGAAATTCATCCGCCGGGCATTTCGTCAAAATGGTTCATAACGGCATCGAATATGGCTTGATGCAGCTCATCGCCGAAACTTACGACATTTTCAAATGCGCTTTTGAGTTTGACGATGACGAAATTAGCGAAATTTTTGCAGATTGGAATGAACGCGAAATAAATTCGTTTTTGGTCGATATTACGGCAACGGTGTTGCGTAAAAAAGACGCGGAAACAGGCAGTAATCTGGTTGAAATGATTCTCGACACTGCCGGACAAAAAGGCACCGGAAAATGGAC
>JANPDZ010000481.1:0-4397 GCA_031431735.1 Acidobacteriota bacterium
GCCTAGTGGTGCTTGGCGGAAATTTCCCAACAGGGAAAAATCAATTCGACTGTCTCCGAAACACCATTTGTAGTGAGCTTTGACTGTGGTGTTATTTCAGCCCAGCACCACTAGTGGGGCTGGGCTGAAATAATCCAACACTTTAGACCGTCAAATATGTGTTTTTAAACTGCTCCAACGAAGATTCAAAGTTGAAAATTCAATGTTGGGAAATTTCAGCCCAGCACCACTAGTTGAAATTTATTAGTGTTTTTAAGAAGTTTGCCCGCGAAGGCGAAAGACACGAAAAAGAAAATTAAATTCAATCATTATCGCTTTATTTTAGCGTCTTTTCGCCTTCGCGGGCAATTTTCTTCTTTTCTATGCTATGCAATTTTTAGACCGCTCAGTAATGATAAAAAACAAACAAATGCCTTTTAGGGCTTCAAACGATTCAGCATTCGCGGAAACGGAATTTTTCAGTTTCAAATAAACAAATCCGTTGAAACACAAAACCTTTCGGCGAGTTTTTTTGCTTGAGTTTTGCTGATAGAGCGTTTGCCTGAAAGAACTTCGGAAACAGTTCCTTTAGAGCCGAAATATTCAACCATATCTTTTTGCGCCAAATCGTTTTGCTCCATCAGGAATTTCAGCATTTCAAGCGGAGACGATTCTTTAAGCGGCGGCAAAGTCCGTCTTTCGTAGTCTTCAAGCAGATTAGCCAACAAATCGAATAGTTTATCTTCTTCGGGGAGGCGATTTTCTTTATCCAACAAACTTTCAAATATAGATTCGATTCGAGTATATTCTGCTTCGGAGTCAATCACGGTCGGCAATGTATCGGTTAACAAAACGCCATAAAATTGTTTATTGAAAGTCATAAGTTACCTCATTTTTGTCCACAGTCGCACCAGTCTGAATGTTTGTCATACTGCGAATGAATAAGAACATATTTGATGAAAACCAGATGTTTCAAGTATTCAACCTTCGTTATAATCCTGAATTTGTTTCCGCCAACATCAAAAATTGTTAATTTATTGTGAAGATCAACATGATTGAAACTATTTCGGAGATCAGAAAACGATTGCCAATCGGCTAGTCTGACAACTTGAATCCAATTCCGAAACGCCGATTCAAACTGTTTATTTTCTGCATAAAATTCCCTGATTCGGCGTTCAGTGATAATTCTCATCTTTACAATGTTCTCATTATGCGAACTTTTTGTCAAAAATAATTGAAAAAATTACGGTTTCAAACGATTCAGCATTCGCGGAAACGGAATTGTTTCGCGAACGTGTTCGATGCTGCATATCCAGGCTGTCGCGCGTTCGATGCCTATTCCGAACCCAGATGTCGAGTTTGATGTTTGATTGGCTAATTCAATTCTTTCAGCGTTTTATTAAGTTCGTCAATCAATTGTTTTTCGGTCGGCAGAAACATCTGATATTGGCTGGCGCGAATTTGCGAATTGTTTTCGGGAAGTGAAAATTTCACGACCGAATCGTTTTTATCGGCGCACAGCAAAATTCCGATAGTCGGATTTTCAAAATCTTGTTTTTCTATTCGGTCAAAATAATTTACATACATTTGGAGTTGTCCAAGATGCTGATGCGTCAATTTTTCGATTTTAATTTCAAACAGCACGAAGCATTGCAAAAGACGATTGTAAAATACCAAATCAATGTAAAAATCATCGCCGTCAAGATGAATTCGTTTTTGCCGCGCCACAAAAGAAAAACCATTGCCGAGTTCGAGTAGGAAATCTTGTAAATGCGTGATTATCGCTTGTTCAAAATCTTTTTCGTAATAACTGCTTTCACGTTTTAAGCCAAGAAATTCTAAAATCATCGGGTCTTTGATAATTTCCTTTGCTTCCGAAGGCGATTTCTCATTTCGCGCCACCGCCAAAACGCTCATCACATCGTTGCTGAGAAGCAATCTCTCAAATAATTGCGAATTTATCTGCCGTTCGAGTTCGCGCGAAGTCCAATTGTTTTTGACCGATTCCGCAATATAAAACTCGCGCTTGTCTTCGTTCTCGATGCGAATCAGCAATTTGTATTGAGTCCAATTCAATTGCGTCCGCAGTGTGGACGCAATTGGAAAAGTCCGATAAAATTGGCGCATTCTTTCAAGTTGACGCACCGAAAAACCGCTTCCGAATTCGGGTTGAAGTTGTTTGGAAAGAAATTTGATGAGATAAGTTCCATAATCGGCGCGGTCTTTTCCTTGCTGTTCTTCTTCAAAAATGCGTTTACCAATGTGCCAATACATCTGCACCCGCTGAAGATCCACTGACCGAATCGCATTTTCACGCGATTGCTCAATGATTTGCTTTATATCGGCAATTAACGATTTATTGATTTGCATTATTCATCAAAAGTATGGATTTTATTACGCTAACATTTCTCCGACAATCGCATCAATCGCCGTCATTTCGTCTTTCAGATGTTCTTTAACCGCAAGGCGAAGCCGTCCGGGATTTGAGATTTTATAAGCCAAACCAAAGGCGAATTGAGTTTTCCAATTCAACTGAATCTTCAATTGAAAGCGTTCCGACTTTCATTCTGATTAAACTTTCTTTGATGGTATAAACACCGCGTTTGACAGCAGTTTTGACATTTAAACCGGCGGATTGCCAATTGGTTAAGACAAATTCGCCACTCAGCAAATTTGTCGTTTTACTGGTCAGAGGAACTATAAAAACATCTTGCGAACTATGCGGAGCATTGACAATAACTGCCGGTCTGACCTTGAAATTAGTCAAATCCGAAAAAGGATAACGAATAAGAATAACTTCATTTTTCAAGTAATTCGGCATAAATATCGTCCTCTGTGTTATCCCAAATATGGTCTAAAGTTTCTTCGCTTGCCGACATCCAAAAGGTTTTTTCATCTTCAGTTAAAAGTGTCACTAAAGCCTTTGTGCCTTCGGGAACTTCAAACTTTTCCAACGGGAGAATTTGACCATTTGTAATAACAGCTTCAATGGTATTTATCATAACTTTTTCACCTCAAACTCATTTTACTACGGTTTTAAACGGTTAAGCATTCGCGGAAAAGGAATCGTTTCCCGAACGTGTTCGATGCCACACATCCAAGCTGTTGCACGTTCGATGCCCATTCCGAATCCGGCGTGCGGAACTGCGCCGAATCGGCGTAAATCGAGATACCATTCAAAAGATTCTTTGGGAAGATTATGCGCTTCGATCTGTTCTTCCAAAAATTTCAAATCAAAAGCGCGCTCGCCGCCGCCAATGATCTCGCCGTAGCCTTCCGGCGCGAGCAGATCCGCGCCGAGAGCTAATTCGGGTCGGTCTTTGTCGCGTTCAAAGTAGAACGCTTTGATGACGGCAGGGAAATGATGGACGAAAACGGGCGCGTCAAATTGTTTTGAAATATATGTTTCGTCGGGCGCACCAAAATCGTCGCCCCATTCAAAATCGTTTTCGAGTTCGCCTTTCGCAAAACCTTCCTTGAGCATTTTCACCGCATCGTCGTAATGAACACGCGGAAATTCTTCCGCTAATATGGCTTCGAGTTTGGAAATATCGCGTTCAAGAACGGTTAATTCTTCGCGGCGGTCGGCTAAAACTCTTTCGACGATGAATTTTATCAAGCCTTCACCTAAGCTCATCACATCATCAAGGTGCGCGTAAGCCATTTCAGGTTCAACCATCCAAAATTCGGTCAGGTGACGGCGCGTTTTTGATTTTTCGGCGCGGAAAACCGGACCAAAACAATAACTCCTGCCAAAACTTGCGGCGGTCGCTTCGTTGTAAAGCTGTCCACTTTGCGTCAAATAGGCTTTATCATCGTCGAAATATTCAACTTCAAACAGCGTCGTTGTGCCTTCGCAAGCCGCCGGCGTAAAGATCGGCGTGTCAGCAAGGATAAACCCATTGTTATCAAAAAAATCGCGGGTCGCTTTAACAACTGTATGACGCACTTTTAATACCGCATTTTGTTTCTTCGAGCGAATCCACAGATGCCGGTTGTCCATCAGGAATTCCGTGCCGTGTTCTTTCGGTGTGATCGGATATTCGCTCGCGTTTTGAATAACTTCTAAAGCGGTTACGTCCAATTCAACGCCGATACTTGAACGCGTATCTTCTTTGACTTTGCCGCAGACGATTATCGAAGATTCCTGTCCGAGCGATTTCGCACTTTCAAAAAGCTCTTCATTCGCGGGTTTGAAAACGACGCATTGGACAATACCTGTGCCGTCGCGCAATTGTAAAAAGACGAGTTTGCCGCTCGAACGCGAGTTGTAAAGCCAGCCTTTGAGCGTCACTTCTTCGCCAATGTGATTTTTTAATTCGTTGATATATGCCTGGTTCATAAAAATTGAATGCTTTGAAAATTTGTTTGAAACAAAAGCAATATAATAGCAAATTTCCAGATTATTTCTATGTGGG
>JANPDZ010000482.1:0-3063 GCA_031431735.1 Acidobacteriota bacterium
TGCGCTGTAATTTGTCTGTTTGTCTGAACATTATTTGTTTGCGCCAATTGCGACGCGCCCGAGTTTGTACTAACTTGCGACGCTTGATTTGCCGGATTTTTGCTCGTACTTGGCGAAGTTGTCGCAAATTGTTTGGTTGAAACAGTTACCGGCTTTTCGCCGCCTCGCCAATAACTTCCAACCCCAAAAAGGCCGACAAACGCCATCAAAACAATAAATAGCTGCGGCAATCTTTCATTCAAAACAAAATCAGTCTGACAAACATCACAAAATCGCCGACTGGCGGTGAAAGTCCAATTCTCGCGTTCAATTTTTTCTCCGCAATTACAACAATAATTCGGTTTATAAAACATTGGGATACCTCTTCAATTTTAGTCAGATCAGAAAAACAAACACTGAATTTTAACTACTCATCTGACTTGCTTTCTCAGGTTTAAAGAATTATAAACCATAAAACGAATATTGTTAAGAAGTTTTTGAAACAATCGTTCGTGCAACCACGTTTCGGAAAACAGCGTCTGATTAGTTAATATTCTGCTATGGGTTATTTACGGGTTTTTATAATTTTTTCATTTTTACTTTTCGGCTTCCTGAGCGTTGCGGCGCAGACGGACGATGATCCGATTACCGTTGATTCGTCAATTGTCCATCTGAATGTCGGTGTGGTTGACCGCAAAGGACGACCGATCACTGACTTAAACAAGGAAAATTTTACGATTTACGAAGATGGTGTCAAACAAAACATCGCCCGATTTGAGCCGGTTGTGACACCTTTTTCGCTCGTTATGATTTTGGATATGTCGGGTTCGACACTCGGTTTTCGCGAAACGATCCGGCAATCGGCTTTTCGTTTTGTTGACGCGCTTGCCCCTGAAGACCGCGTTGCCGTCATTGAATTTTACGACAAGGTCAACTTGCGCAACGATTTTACGACCGACCGCAAAATCATCGGCAATTCGATCGGCGTCGCCAATGGACGCGGTAAAACACAGCTTTACAAAGCCCTCGATTTCGCGCTCACTAAGCTCGCCGGCGAAGGCAAACGCCGCAAAGCGATCATCGTTTTGACCGACGGAGTTGTCACCGCACTACGCGATACCGACCGCGATTTATTGCTAAAAGTTGGCGAAAAAGATATGCCGACCGCGATCAAACCCGAAACCAACGAAAATCTTAATCGCGTCTTGAACAAAGCCGATGTGCAAGGCGTAACGATCTATCCGCTCGCCCTGCCGACCGGCGACCCGTCAAAACTTGCCGACCCGATGCCGATTCAAGTCGCGATGTATCAATCCGCTCGTTCAAGATTGCAGATCTTGGCCGATCGCACCGGCGGCACGCTTAACACTATCAATCGGCTCGAAGAAATGGGCAGATTATACGCTTCGGTCGCCGCCGAACTGCGCACGCTCTACACGATCGAATATCAATCAACCAACGAAAAACGCGATGGTAAATGGCGGGCAATAAAGATCGAGGTCAACTCAACCGAACTGATTTCCAAGACGCGGCAAGGCTATTTTGCCAAGTAAATATGCAGTTTATTAAGTGGTAGTGGAAGTTTTGTGGTAATGCCTTAGTGATAAGTTTTAGCGACTGGAGCGCAATACGTCCCGGTTGCCTGGGCGCGAGAGCGCGAAAATGACGTTTGCTGGTTTAGTGCCGTAAAATTAACAAGGCTTTTTCGCGTCGAAGCGACGCTCATGGCAACCGGGACGGATTGCGCTCCAGTCATAACTTTTTACTGACGCATTACGTTTTGTTGAAACTCAGGGCTAACGCATCACTTTTTTCTATTAGAATCAGATATTTAACTTTCTAATCAATAAGTTAGGCAACTAAAAATAGTCAATTTTATTGGAATTTTGAGCAAACTATTTATGAAATAAGTTCATAGAAATTTGCGAATATGAATTCTCAACCCGATAAATAAAGCCTTTTGCCTCAATACTACTTTTTAGAAAAGTGATGCGTTCGCCCTAGTTGAAACTTGAGACTTGACACAAACGCGTAAGATTTGTAGTCTAATTATTCCCTTTATGCACCCGTAGCTCAGTTGGATAGAGTGTCTGGCTACGAACTAGAAGGTCGCATGTTCGAATCATGCCGGGTGTATTTCAAATTAAAAAGACTGTTGTCATGACAGTCTTTTTATATTTTGTGGTAAATTTTCGCAATGACCAAACCGCAGAAAATTTGTTCACGTTGTAAAATTGCCAAAGCTGTTGAGGAATTCAATTTTCGGCATAAAGCAAAAGGTATCAGACACGGATACTGTAAAGAATGTGGAAAAGTTTTAACGCGAAGCCATTACCGCCGAAATAAGCAACAATATTTGGACAAAAATCTGCGCTCATTTCACAAACGCCGCGAATTTGTCCGCCAAATAAAAAATCAACCTTGTGCCGATTGTGGCGTCAATTATCCGTATTATGTAATGGACTTTGACCCTCGGGAAAATGAAACAAAAGAATTTGGCTTAAACGCGGTTACGCAAAAAGCAATAAATGCCCTGAAGCGTGAAATTGCGAAATGCGATGTGGTTTGCGCCAATTGTCATCGTGAACGAACTTATCAGCGAATGATAAAAAAATAAAACGGCGATTCTTCATCGTCAAAAACGATCCGCCGTTTTATTTTAGGCTCGCGAAACGCTTGTTTCGCGTCTTTTTGGTTTTGTGTTAAATTGTTCATAATTTTTGTTCCTTTTATTAGGGATTTAAGAGAGGCTTTCCTGGCTTTGCGGTCTAGGAAAGCCTTTCGATTTTACTTGGCAAGTTTCAAGCCTTGCCGATAAATGTTTGCCGTGGCTCCGGCGACGATGTGATAGCAAACTAAACCGTGCATCGCCGCTTTGTATTCACAAATCCCGAACTTTTCGCCGTTCTGGACATCAAAACAAACGTGGCAAACATTCGAGTTATACGGTTTTCACTTAAAAACTATGCAATAAGTCAGAACCCTGAGCGGTCGCGACGCTTTTGTTTATCAATAACATTTAACAGGTCGCGACCGCTCGCTGTTCTGACTTATTGCAGACAGCTAATGCACAGTTTCTAAGTG
>JANPDZ010000483.1:0-11112 GCA_031431735.1 Acidobacteriota bacterium
CGGCCCGCGGTACAAGCTCGAGGTCACCGGCCCGGGCGATTCCGTCGAGGTCGAAGCAGACGACAATCTTTTGCAATTTATCAAAACTGAAATTAACGGCGACACTTTGGAAATCAGAACCGAAAAACGTCTATCAAGCAAAAACCCGATTCGCATTC
Organism: Acidobacteriota bacterium; assembly: GCA_031431735.1. Taxonomy (GTDB): domain Bacteria; phylum Acidobacteriota; class Blastocatellia; order Pyrinomonadales; family Pyrinomonadaceae; genus JAFDVJ01. Next base: position 159 of record JANPDZ010000483.1, read on the forward strand.
GCATCAATGCACCGAATATCGAAAGCCTGGAAGTTTCCGGCGTGTCAAAACTTTCTTTGACAAATCTGAAAAACGATTCGTTAAAAGTTGACGCAAGCGGCGCATCGAAGGTCAAAGTTGACGGCGAAACAAAAAATCTTAATGTTGAACTGAGCGGTGCCAGCCGTCTTGATGCAGAAAACTTGAAATCGGAAAATGTCAGCGTTGACGCAAGCGGTGCAAGCAATGCAAATGTATTCGCGGCGGGCGATTTGAAAGTTGATTTGTCGGGTGCCAGCCACGTGAACTATTCAGGCAATCCGAAAAATCTTGAAAAATCAACTTCCGGCGCAAGTTCGGTCAAAGGTAAATAAAGGTAAAAAGTAAAAAGGCAAAAGGTAAAAACTTAATTTCTGTTAAAGATTTTAAGTTTTACCTTTTGCCTTTACGTTTCGACAGCTTTGGTTTGAATTCCCGATAAATTCCCGTCAGTATCAAGACCGATCACATAAACGTCCAGTTGAATCTGTCCGACTTTGAATACTTTCAAATCCTTTAAATTCTTTTCCAGCAAATCTTTTAATGCGGCAAATTTTTCGGCGGTTGCTTTTTCATCGTCACCGAACCAATCCTGTAGCTGTGTCAAACGCGTAAAGAGTTCGGCAAAATCTCTTTCTTCAACCGGCGTTTCAGACGGTTTGCCGATTTGATTCAATAAATTTTCTTTTTTCACCGAATCGGCTTTACTTCCGTTGAAGGCTAAAATTTCTGCATCCGTTTCGCTGATATACCATAAACCTGTCACAACGTTTTTTATCTGCTCTGCCAAATCAGGTTTCGGAGTTTTTGCGCGGGCTGAAATCATCTTTTTTTTTCTTTTTCTCGGCATAAAAATTTTTGCTCCAAAATCAAAACAAAACAAGTCTAACATAATCTAAAATCTTGCCAAGTTGCTGTCAAAAAAAGGCTTTAACCCGTATTTCTTTTTATTGAAAAAACCTGTGGAAAACACTTGCATTTAGCTTTTTTATATGTTAGTCTGATTGCCGTTTCTGTTAATAATAAAACTTGTAAATTATTGAAAACATTAGACTTAAAGTTATACTTTAAGTTTTAAGCAACTTTCCACAAGCCTGTGGAAAACCCTGTGGAAAACTTTTATATCGGCAACTGAAAAAGCCCCAAAAGTTCATAAGATATAAAGGTTTGTGGCAAGTTCGCCAAAGTTTTTAATAGAAAGGTTGGCAGGCAAGTTTTTGAGTAGTTTTTGCTTAAAAGTTTTACCAAAGAATTAACTAAATTTGTACGGTGAGAAGATATGGAAATTTCGTTAGAAAATAAAAATGTTTGGAACAACATTCTTCAATCAGTCGAAAAACGTTTGAATAAACAAATTTTTGACGCTTGGTTTCGCCCAATTCAATTTGACGGCTGTGACGAGCAAGAAAAAATTGTGCGTCTGCGGGCGAGCCAGGTCAATAAAGATTGGGTCAGCACATATTATTCAGAAATGATTAATCAGACGCTGAAAGAACTGAATTTGCCGAACTATCGCCTCGATTGGGAAATTGAAGAAGCAGAAATGCAAGAAGAATACACCGACGACGACGCGGAATTTTTCTTTGAACGACCAAATTCCTATACAAAGCCGCCAAACTCAAATGTTTTTAATTTAGATAAACCAAAACCTGAAGTTTTAATAAAAACAAGCGCGACCAATTTTGTTGACATCGAACCGATCGAAAATTCGCTCAATCCAAAATACACATTCGATAAATTTGTCGTCGGTGCGTGTAATCAATTTGCCCATGCGGCAAGCCTCGGCGCGGCTGAATCGCCGGGCAAAACTTATAATCCATTATTTATATACGGCGGTGTCGGTTTGGGCAAAACGCATTTGATGCACGCCATCGGACATTCGATAAAGGAAAGAAATCGTCATTTACGCGTCGCATATATCACTAGCGAAAAATTTATGAACGAATTGATCAACGCAATTCGTTACGACAAAACGCAGACCTTCCGCGAAAAATATCGCTCGATTGATGTTTTATTAATTGACGATGTGCAGTTTATGGCCGGCAAGGAACGCACGCAAGAAGAATTTTTCCATACATTCAATACGCTGCATAACGACCAAAAGCAAATCGTCATCAGTTCAGATTGTCCGCCGCGTGAGATTCCGACACTCGAAGAACGCCTGCATTCAAGATTTGAATGGGGATTAATTGCCGATATCGAACCGCCGGATTTGGAAACAAAGGTCGCGATTCTGAAACGTAAAGCTGATTTGGACGGCGTTGTTTTGCCGGACGATATCGCGTTTTTTATCGCCAGCAAGGTGCGCAGCAATATTCGTGAACTCGAAGGTTCGCTCGTGCGGCTCGTCGCGATCTCTTCTTTGCGCGGAATGCCGATCTCGAAAATGCTCGCCCAGGATGCAATGCGAAATGTTGTTGACAACGAACAACCCGAAGGAATCACGATGGATCGAATCGCCCGCACGGTTGCCGCACATTACAAACTTTCGATGGAAGAATTGAAATCGAAAAACAATTCGCGTCAGATTGCCGTTCCGCGACAGGTCGCAATGTATTTATGTAAGAGATTAACAAAACATAGTTTTCCGGAGGTCGGACGCGAGTATGGCGGCAAACATCATACGACCGTTATGCACTCGGTTGATAAAATTAATGCTCTGGTCAAGGATGATAAAAATTTCCACAGGGTCATTAGCGAACTAATTGATACTCTTTGCAGTTAGTTAGAGTATTCGGTAAAAAATATTGGTGGAAATTTTCCACAGGAAAGTAAGAAATCTGAATTAATTATCGAGTTTAGATTCAATAATTAAACAAAGTTTTCCACTTTTCCACAGGCTGAGGAAAAAATAGCCTGTGGAAACTGTGGAAAACTTATCCTTTTGTCTTTTTTTTCCACAGGCTTAAAGTTTTCCACAGTTTTTTCCACAACCCCTGTGGACTCGTAACCTTAAGTATTTCAGTAATAAAGTCGGTTATCCACTTTTCCACAGTCCCTACTACTACTACTATTAAATATATATGTATTTTAAAGTATTAGTATTAGTAAAAGGGGAACGTAAAATGAAGGTAAAACTTGAAGAAATAAAAGACAAAAATATTGATGTTATTAAGATTGTATAAGAATAGATTTAGACCTAAAATATCCTAAATAAAAATATTAAAACAAAGCGGATCGTAAAAGTGAGGAGCTACACAGTTGATAAAAAATGATTGAAAATAAAAAGAAACCGTAAAACAGACTGTTAGTCTGTTTTTCCTGCCGATTGAAACCTTTTACATCGGTTTTAAACAGACTAACAGGCGCGTTTTACGGTTGATTGTTAATTATCAACTGGGTAACTTCTAAAAATGAGGAATAAATAATTATGGAATTTGTAATCAAGCAAAGCGCATTAAAAGAAGAACTCGGATTTGTTCAAGGAATCGTCGAAAAGAAATCAACGATTCCGGTCTTGTCGAATATATTGATCGAATCGGTCGGCGAAGGAACGATTCGAATTGTCGGAACGGATTTGGATGTAACGATTCGTTGTGAAGCCGAAGCCGAAATAAAACAACCCGGCGCGATGTGTATTCAAGCCCGTAAACTTTTTGACATAGTTCGCCTGCTCGATGGCGGCGACGTTCATTTCACCAAGGAAGAAAACGAATGGGTAAAAATGTCGTGCGGTAAATCAAAATTTCGGCTGGCAGGTGTCAACCGCGACCAGTTTCCCGAAGTTCCCTCTTTCAAAAGTGCGCCATTAAAACTCTCGGCGGAAATCTTTAATCATTTTATCAGCAACACGGCTTTTGCGATCACCAACGAACAATCGCGCTTCACGCTATCGGGCGCGAAATTTATGATTGATGGCGGCACGGCGCGGATGGTCACGACCGACGGACATCGGCTCGCCTTCATCCAAAAATATCTCGGCGAAGGCAATACGGATAATATGGACGCGCTGATTCCGAAAAAGGCTCTGATGGAGCTTGTCAAAATCTCGCGTGATTCGGCGGGCGAAGTCAGTTTTGGCGAAGACGCGAATCACATCTATTTTGAAGTTGACGGACGCCTGCTTATCACACGCAAACTTTCGGGTAATTTCCCGAATTACGAAATGGTCATTCCCAAAGATAACGACAAGACCGTCACGTTTGATTCAGATGAGATGAAAAATGCTCTGCGCCGCGTGTCCCTGATGGCTGACGAAAGAACGCGCTCGGTGAAAATGACGATTCGCACGGGCGAAATTGAAATCGCCGCCCAGAGTTCGGAAGAAGGCGAAGCAAACGAAAAAGTTTCGGCTGAATATTCGGGCGAAGAAGTGCAGATCGGTTTCAATTCGCAATATCTGCAAGAATTCTTAAACGTCGTTGGCTCAGGCGACACCGCCGAAGACGCACCCGAACAGGAAACCGAGGGCGAAACAGTCCGCGTCCGCAGTGGCGTGAGCCGTCCGCGCATCTCATTCGAATTCAAAGACGGCAACGCTCAAACCCAAATGCGCGTCGCCGGCGATTCAAGCTACGATTACAAATACATCGTGATGCCTTTGCGGATATGATGAGATTTCGATAGTTATGTGGCTTATTTGTAAATTTATAGGAAATCAAATATGTGGGAAATAGAAAATCAATTTAAAGTTCGTATTGGTGGCAACATTTATATTGATACACCAAATATAATCACCTACCAAGGTCAATCTTTATTTACTCTAAAACGCCATGACGAAACAGGCTATCTTGGCATCTATTTTGAAATTCACGATTCAAGTGGAAATCATAATAGCTTCAGTTAAACGTAATGAAATCTATTCAGGCAACAAAGAAGCCAATCAAATAAACGGTTCACTAAACAGTTTAACTTTTACGGAACGTGCTTCGGGCAGAGTCATTTGTGAAATCAAAAAACGTGAAGACGCACATCCCGCAGAAATAGATGTATCTGTCCAACTTTACACACCGTCAGGATTTCTGTTTAATGCAACACCAGAGCAAACAAATTTAGGCGGTATCATAATGCGCGGTTGCACATTTGTTAATTGCGGAACTGCTTTTGAAGTTAATTGAAACAATTATTTTCAATTAATCCATTTTTTGAACGTCACTCAACGCTTGTTGGATGGCGTTTTGTTTTGATAGAGCGTGTTTTTATGCGCGTAAGTTGTTTGTTGATAAATTATCGCTTTAGTGATTTATTTCCATGAAAAGGAAGTCATCGAAGATGACAAACATCACCGCTTCGCCGCCTGGCGAGAATCGCTAGGAACGTGGCAAACATTCAATCGCTCGCTGACGGCGAGCAACAAAACGCGGTTAATTTGTTCGACGCTTTCAGCGTCGGAACATTTTTGTTATCGAAACCTATGGTTTCGGCGAAACGCCTGTACCATAGGCTATAATGTTTGTCATTTTCAATGACTTTGATTGGTATTTTCAAATGAAAATTATCAAAGATAACAATTCTGCGCCGGATAAACTCTTACTAACGTGCGGTTTTCTGCTTTACTTCTTAACATCATTCAATGCTTGTTAGATGGCGTTTTTTTTTCAAAATTTATCTTTATGCTGAGATAAATTATGATAAAATACCGTTAATTTTATTCCGAAAATCCATAAAGGAAAACTTTTATGAAATATTGTCCGAGCTGCCAGATCACTTATGCCGATGAAAGTTTGCGGTTTTGTTTGCAGGACGGAACCGGACTGCGCGAGTTTTCTGGAAACGAGCCATTGCCGACGGTGGAAATGCGCGAGTTGGAAACCGTCGTCCGGCAAACTCCGGTCACGTCCGGTTGGGAACAGAACCGTGTTACGCAAGGCGCGCCGATTGAGCCGGAAGGGGAAAAATCCAACACACTGCGGACGGTTATCGTGACCGCGCTCGTAATGTGCATTTTTTTCGGAGGCATCGCCGTTGTTTGGCTGTTTCTAAGCGACAAGCAGTCGAACATTAAGACTGACAATAAAAACAAGACAACTTCACGAACTCCGACACCGGCGAATACGGATAGCGAAAAACAAAATAATAAATCTAATTCCGGTTCGGGCGGCATCGGTTGGGAACCAATAGACGACAATGCCAGTCTCAATGGCGAACGGCTGACTTACTATCGCGGGACGACTCCCGAACAGTGTCAGGCAGACTGCGCCGCAAATCTGAATTGCAAAGCATTTACACTAATCAGAGCCGCAGCCTATAACCCGCAGGACCCGCCGATGTGCTATTTAATGTCAAAAGTTACAAGCTCGACTCCGCATTCATGTTGCATCTCGGGTATAAGAAAGTGATAACGGTGATGCCACGATCAACGGTTAAAATCATTTATAACCAAACATAAAACGTCATTCAATAATTATTGGGCGACGTTTTTTTTAGACAAAAGAACCTTTTTGAGCATTTTTTCCGCGTTGTTGATTGGAGAGTAATTTTTTTAGCAACGAGGAGTAAAAAAATATGTCAAAAGCAGGTTGGTATCTTTCGAGTGCGGTAATTGCGAATGAGTATGTCAAAAAGAAAATGACGATCGGCGCGTCGAATAAACTGCGAGTGGATTTTTGGAAAGCGTGGCAGTGTTCGGGCAGTTTGGTGAACACGGGCGAAATGCGCGAAAAGGTTGACCGTGATGTCGAAGCGGCGTTTGCAACCGAAACCGTTTCGACGAATCTTGATTACAGAATCAAATCACAGCGCATTTATCTCGAAAAAAGTGCCGAAGCGGCGCAAGCCTACGGTTGCGGAAACTGCGGCGAACAAAGCGCGATCGCCTTTGTTTATCTGCGTCAATTGAAAATCTTTCCGATTGATTGGATGGAAGTTAACGGCTACAAACACGCTTTTGTGATCATCGGCAGAAAACGCGGAAGCGACACGTCGGATTATGCAACGTGGGGCGACGATGCGGTCATCTGCGATCCGTGGCGCGATGTTGTTGCGACCGTCAAAAGCGAAGCAAACTATTTTTCAACCCGCAAGCCAAACTGGATTTACGGCGAAGTCGGATAAACTCAGTTATTTTGTAAGCAGGTGAGCAAAAGTTACAAGATATTTTGAAATGTTTTGAGTCCCGTCTTTAGACGGCTCACCGCCAGCGAAGCGCGGCGGTTGCCCGCTAAAGCGGGGACTCAGAACGAAGGGCAAAATGTCGCAAAACTTTTACTCACCTACTTATTTTTATCGGATAATGACGTTAATTTATCGAAGTTCTAAAGTCATTCCACATATAGTTGAATGACTTTTAATTGTGTTCGCGAAATTTGTTTCAAATTCGCTTTCGATTCGCGCAAAATGCTATTCTCAAAATTAAGTTGTTTATGTTCAGTAATTTCACAAAACCTCGCCGCGTCGTTATCACAGGTTTCGGATGCGTTACACCAATCGGCATCGGACGCGCTCAATTTTGGGAAGCTCTTCGGACGGGCAAAAGCGGTGTCAGCCGCATCGAAGGTTTCGATGTCACCGGTTCAGCGGTGCAAATCGCCGGTGAGATCAAAGATTTCGATTGGCAAGCCGAACTCAATCCGAAAGACCGCAAAAATGTTTCGCGCTGCGTTCCGCTCGCACTCAGAGCGGCGCGTGAAGCGATTGAGGACGCACAAATTCAACCGGAAAATCTCTCGCTCGAAGAAAAACGAAAATTCGGTGTTGTTCTCGGAACCGGCGGCGGCGGTTTGGCTTTTACTGAAAAACAATACGTTTATTGGCTCACCGGACAAGCCGGAAAGGCAAGTATTTACACAATTCCGAGTTCGACGCACGGCGGTTTGTCTTCTGAATTATCAATGGTTTTCGGTCTGCACGGACTCTCTCACATCGTTTCGACCGGCTGCACCAGCTCAACCGACGCACTTGCTTACGCAGCGCAGCACATCGCCTTAGGACGTCAGGAAATGATGCTTGCGGGGGGAGTTGACTCGCCGATGGCGCGTGGAATTCTCGAAGGTTTCAATGTGATGACGGTTTTGACTAAAGATTGGAACGACGCACCCGAACGAGCTTCGCGTCCGTTCGATAAAAAACGTTCGGGCATTGTCATCGGCGAAGGCGCGTGGATCTTTGTTTTGGAAACTCTGGAAAGCGCATTGAGTCGCGGCGCACATATTTACGCCGAAATTAAAGGTTACGGTTCGACGTGCGATGCCTATCACCGCGTTCGCCTTGAAGAAAACGGCATCGAACCGGCGCGGGCGATGTCGCTTGCTTTAGAAGACGGAAATGTCGCGCCCGACGAGATTGATTACATAAACCTTCACGGGACGGCAACTCAATTGAACGATAGAATCGAGACGAAAGCAATCAAAAATGCTTTTGGCGAACACGCTTACAAAATTCCGATGTCGGCAACAAAATCGCAAATCGGACATCCGCAAGGCGCATCGGGCGCAGCCGGAATCGGCGCAACGCTGCTTGCACTGAACGAAGGAGTAGTTGCACCGACGATAAACTTAGACGAACCGGACGAAGCGTGCGATTTGGATTATGTACCGAATGTTTCGCGTCAAGGAGAAGTGAAAACCGCGCTCTGCAACTGTATCGGCTTCGGCTCGAAGAATTCAGCATTGGTTTTGCAGAAAAATGATTGATTTCAAAAAACGAAGCCTCAAACTCGAACGCATCGACACGGGCGATTATACGCCGGAAGAATACGATAGATTTTTAAAAGATATTCGGCTTGTCAATCGTTTTGCCGGCGACAATCGCGCTTTAGGAAAAACTCTCTTACGCGAAATTGAACGCGAAAAATTGCGCGAGTTTTCGGTTTTAGATGTCGGCGCAGGTTCGGGCGAACTTCTACGAAAGGTTGCCGGATTTGCGCGGAAACAAAAGCAAAAAGCGAATCTTTTCGGTCTGGAATTAAATGCGCGTTCGGCTCGTGCAATTTTGGAAGAATCAAAGGAATTTGCAGAGATAGAATCGGTTCAAAGCGACGCATTAAACTTGCCGTTTGCCGATAAAGCATTTGACTACACGATTTGCTCGCTTTTCACACATCATTTTTCAGATGAAAATATTGTCGGGATTTTAGGTGAAATGGCCCGCGTTTCGCGCCAAAAAATATTCGTCATAGACCTTCACCGTCACGCGGCGGCTTACGCGCTTTACAAGATTTTTTGTATCGGTTTTCGAATCAGTCCGCTGGTTAGACAAGACGGATCGCTTTCGATTTTGAAAAGTTTTACGCCGTCCGAATTAAAACATCTGGGCGAAAAAGCCGGGCTGGAAAATATCTCGGTGGACAGATATTTTCCGTTTCGCCTTGTTTTAAGCGGCGGCTGAATTTTTAACTTTTTCGGCGGCGGCAATGTGTTTTGCCGTGTCAACATAATGCCGAAAACGCGAAACTTTGCCGTCTTCGTTAAAAGTCCAAAGATGAATTTCCTCGTCGGAGAAATTTGCGGTGACGATTTCAATTTCCGCTGCGACCTGATTTGTGCCTTCCATAACGGACAAAACCTTAAACTCCGTGATGCCCAATTTGGCGACTTCCTGAAAAAATTCGATCACGCCCTCGACGCCTTTTTTGTTGCGCAAATAGGGAACATCGGCTTTTTGCACCGAATTATCTTCCCATAATTCCCAATCAACGTCATCTGCTAATTTCGATAAAATCGTCGGGACATCGCCTTTGCCGAAGGCTTCATAAATTTCTTTTACCGTTAACAAATTACTCATAGATTTTTCTCCTTTTCAATTAACTTAACATGGCTTTCCAAATGTGCCAAATTTTGTGTAGAAAATAGGAAAATTTATGTTATGTTCAAAGAAAGAATTAAGGAAAGAGTAGAAATATAAAGATAAAAGGAGAAAATTTATGTTATTTTTGATTGCATTTGTGATTTTCGGGTTTGTGGGCGGTGTAGCAGTTAAATCTTTTATGGAAGGTCGGGGTTCTTTAGGGGCTGCCGCCAGTATAATTTTGGGTTTAGTTGGAAGTTTTGTTTTCGGAATACTGTTTCTTTTATTTGGAAAGTCTTTAGTTGGTGACGGACCTGATTTTCTCGTTTCATTATTATCAGCAGTGATTGGAGCAATAATTGTACCTTTGATAGTTACCCTAATTAAGAAATGACAAAATAAATAAACCAGAAAGTCGTGTTTCTTTGCAGATTCACGGCTTTCTTTGTCATTGTAAAATTTTTTGTGTAAACGGATTTTTCCACTGGAAGCCGTCTTGCTGATGGTGTTTATGAAACTTTACTCGATGGTCTAGAGTTAGAAGACCTGCACGAAAATGAAAAAATAAGAGTCCTACATTATTTAATGGTGGATGCTCATTATAGTTGATTAAAACATAGACAAATGTGTCTTTGCCTTAATTTTATAAGGAAACCTTAATGGGTGAACTACAACACGATGGCGTATCCCTTCGGCGATTAAGCGTTAGGGAATGCTTTTAATTGAAAATTGAATCCAAGTTTCTAACGCGCGTTGTTTGATTACCTCACTTAAAAGACTTCTGCTCGCCATCATTTTATAGGTCGGATTGGTTACCGAGTCCGCAGGATTGCCCGATTTTCACGATTTCTTTTAAGGTCAATGGCTCTGGTTAGTAAATAAGATTTTCAATACGGGGAGTTTAACAAGGAAGTTTTTCGGTGGCAAGTAGTTAAATTATTGACATATTTGTTGTTAATTATCACTATTTGTCGCTATTTTAATTGAAGTTTTCTAATCGTGGAGGGAATGCGGAAAACCATATCTTTGTAGAATTATTGATATGCTAAATATGGATTTATTAACTGATGTTACGCAAAATTGGTTTTCAGCCGGATTCATCCGGCTTTTCCGCGCTTCGCGGACGTTTAGTCACGCCCATTTATGCATTAGTATCTACACAAGTTCTTTGATTCCAAACAAAGCCTCGAAGAGGCGTAATGTAATAGCCTGGCGCACCGCGCCAGGTCAAACAATCACCTGCGCGGCAAGCCCTGAAAGGGCGAAATTATCA
>JANPDZ010000484.1:0-8054 GCA_031431735.1 Acidobacteriota bacterium
CGAACTAGAAGCCAAACTGCTGGCGCGATTGGAACATCCGGGCTTGCCGAAGGTTTTGGATTATTTCTTTGGAGAGAATAATGTTCAGACTCTCGTGATGGACTTTATCGTTGGCGAGACGCTTGAAGATGTGCTTGAATCGGGAAAATCTCGTGTTGGTCGCGGATTGGATTCGGCAAGAGTTACCGATTGGGCGTTACAGATTTTGGACATTTTGAGATATTTGCATAACTTTGAACCTCCGGTTGTGCATCGCGATATAAAACCGAACAACATCAAACTCACGGCGGAGGGGAAAATTATCTTGCTTGATTTCGGATTGGCAAAAGGTTCCGCCGTGACGATTGTCGGCGGAATGTCGGGTTATTCGCCGATCGAACAGGTTCATCGCACCGGCACCGACCCGCGAAGCGACATTTATGCTTTGGGAACCACCCTTTTTCATTTATTGACCGACCAATATCCATACACCGCATTAAATCGTTTTCAGGAAATTCACGAACAGAGTTTGGGAATTAGTCCGGAAAATGACGGAACAATTTCGCTCAAACCTGACCCGCAAATGACGGTTGCCGAAATCAATCCGCAAGTTCCGCCGGTCATTTCCAAAATTGTTATGAAAGCAATGGCACTGATGCCGAATGACCGTTTTCAATCAGTCGAAGCGATGAAATTTGCGCTTTTGAAAGCCAGGCAAACACTCGACGCTTCAACGACGCGGCCAGTGATAAATAATGTTGCCGGAAAAACCATCATTGATGATCTTAACGATTGGGACAAAGCAAAACCGCTGTTTGAGGATAACGAAGAAAGTCTCGGGCATTGGAACACTCAGAATAATCAAGAAGATAAACACGATGAACACATTGAAAACAATGAAAAAATTGATTCATTCGTGTCTTTTGTTCCGCAAAAAGTTGGTAATTCCGAATTTGAACATGACCCGACGGAAATCGAAACAGCCGGTTTGAGCGCGACGGTTTCTTCGACCGCGACATTTGGAAAAGAGTTGGAAAATGAAATAACCGAGCCAAGTTTTGCCGTCAATCTATCGCCAACCATTCTCTCGCTCGAAGAACCGGTTCCGATTGAGCTTCCGGTTTTTGAAAAAAACGATCCGCCACGAAAAACCGGCAAACGAATAATTCCGATGGCGGTTGGAGGAATTGTCTTGATTTTATTGATTTCACTGGGAACTCTGGCGTGGTATTTGACTGCTTCAAATCCATTCAAGACGAACATCATCAAACCGACCGCCGTCAACGAGATACCCGCGTCATCGCCGGAAACAAAGGAAAAACCAAAAAATCCGATTCAAGTTTCGATTTACCGCGTTGAAAAAAACGGTAAATTTTCTCCTTTGGAAGAAGACCATCAATTTGCCGAAAATGAAGACTTTAAATTTAATGTTACATCTTCACAAGACGGCTTTTTGTTTATCATTTCACGCGATAATCATGACCAGGTACAACTGGTTTTCCCGAACCAATACGACAGAAAAAATGATATTAAGAAAGATGCGGAAAAATTTTTCCCGCCGGAGAGGCCTCTCTTTTTTGGCAACAATGCGCCTACGGAAGCAATGGCTTATTTTGTGATTGTGCCGTCGAGTGGAGACGATTTAGCGAAGCGAATTCAGAAGGTTTTAGGCAATGGAAAAAAGAGTCTGGCTTCCTCCGAAGTTAGTGAGTTAATTGGAGATTTAGACAAATTAGCGGAAGACTTGGCAAAAAGTGAAATGGAAAAGGCAAATGTCAAGATTTTGAAAATTTTGAAAAAGGAATCAGAGGAGAAAAAATAATGTATTTGAATTTCAGGAAAGTTTTATTAACCGCCGCAATTATTATGCTTTCGGGATTTTTGCTCACTGAGAGTTTTGCGCAGGAAAACACAAAAGACTTGGAAAAAAGCGATTCTAATAAGACTCCGACTCCAACTCCGGTTGTTTCGACGACTCCGGCTAAGACGACAGTTGAAACGAATAAAACCGAAAATTCCATTTTCAAAATCTGCACGGTAAAACCTGAAATAAAAGGCGGAACACTAACTGCCGAGACATTTTTGGACAGATTGAATGAATATTTTAAGAGTGAACCGGAAGTGCAAATTGTTCCGCTTGATAATGTAAATGATGTTGAGCAGGCAAAACGCCGGGCGGTGGCGGCACAATGCGGGTATCTTTTGCGAACAATCATCAATGGCGACGAAAAAGGCTTTAAGATTAAAGGGGTGGGCAATAAAAAATACAAAATTGCAGTCGAGTATTTTTTTGAAAGATTAGGTGATAACCAACTTTTGAAAAATGAAACGCTCGAAGCCGGGGATAAAGATGCGGAAAAAGCGGTTGGCGAAATCATCGGCAAAATCGCCTCTGCAATTTTTTCGGCGGTAGGTGTCGGCAAGAATCCGCAAATCAATCGTCAACCATTGCCGCAATCAGATTTGTCGGAGAAAATGCTTGCGCCGCGGTTGGTTGTTCAAACCAGCCACGCTTCTTCGGTTTCCGATTTTTCCTATAGTTCCGACGGGAAATTACTGGCAACGCTCGGCTCGGACGGAATTGTAAAAATTTGGCTTGTGCAAAGCAGACAGGAAATCTTAACAATTCCGGGTTTTGATATTGTCGGCTTTGATTTTCATCCAAACGGAAAACAACTTGGGTGTGTCAGCAAAAACGGCGTAGTAAGAATTTTTGATGTCGGGACGGGCAATTTGATTCGACGTTTTTATGAAATCAAACCACCCGAAAAGAAAGATAATTTTGATGAAGTAGCAAATCTTTTGTTTTTTAATAATCCCGTTCCGATTGCATTCAGCCCAACCGGAAATTTGCTGGTTGTCGGAAAAATCGGCGGAATCAAGATTTTTGATGTGTTGACAGGCAAAACTTCTTCGCCGATCACAACCAAAGATGATGAAGCGATCGAGTCTTTAAAAATCAGTCCCGACGGGAAACTCATTGCCGCCGTTATTGAAAATAACAAAGTAAAGATATGGTCGCTTCTCTCAAAGGAAAAAGTTGAAGAGTTTGGAGCTGGTGTTGAAGAGATAACGGCTCTTGCTTTTAGTCAGGACTCAAATAAAATTGCTATCGGAAGCAAAAACGGTTCAGTGAAAATCTACTTTACAAACGGCAAAGACGGCAAAGACTTCAAAATCTTCAAAAAGATCGTTGAAACAAATGGTGATAAAGCGTTTCGGGTTAGCGATTCTCCAGTCGGTTGGATTCCGGGAGTCAAATTAGTTTTCGGGATAAAAGATTTGGTTGACAACTTTAATCAGGTTTTCAACGATGAAAGCATTCGCTCGGTTGATTTTAGTCCTGACGGAAAAACGCTTGCTTATCAAGGCGGAAATAATTCGATAAAAGTTGTCAATATCGAAAATGGAACGGAATTATTTACTGTTCCCACGGAAAATACGCCGGCATTTTTTGAAGGCAATGCCATCGCTAAATTTTTGATTTCGCGCTTTTTTAAACAACTCTGTCCGGTAAAATTCAGTTCGGACGGAAGTTCGCTGAATACTTGCAAAGAGTTCAAAAATATTCAGCGTTGGGACGCGAAAACGGGCAAGGAAATTGACACATTGGCAGTTGCGCGGCGCGGCGCAAAAAGCAAATTGCCGTTTCCCGTGCCGTATGCCATTACCTCGACCGCTTATTTTCTCAATGAAAAAACACTCGTCACTTCGACGCTCGGCGGCGGCGTTAATCTTTGGAATTTGGAAAGCGGCTCTGAGCCTGAACAACTTTTAAGCGAATCCGGAACAATCAATGTGCCGCTTTCTTCAGACGGCAAATTCTACATTGCAAATTTGCAAGACGGGAAAGGCATCGGGGTTTTTGAATTGGAATCGCGCAAGCAAATAAAAGATTTTCAATTCACCAATGAGCGCGTCTTTGCCGCAACTTTCAGTCCCGATGGTCAATTTGTTGCGGTTCAATTGTTTGAAGTCAAGGAAAAAAACAAGAAGGACGATAAAGACGATAAAAACAAGAAAGACGATAAAGATAAAGACAATAAGAAAGATAAGAAAGATGATAAAGCGCAAAAAAATGATTTCAAATACCGGAGTCAAAAGGTCAATTTAAGCATCCGCGAAATTGCTACGGGAAATGAATTGCGGCGCATCGAAAACATTACGCCGAATCAATATTCTTTTACGCCTGACGCAAAGAAAATAGCTTTTATTCCAAACGGAAAATCTGTCGTTGACGCATATTTCAACAAAACCAAAATCAAGATGATGGACATTGCCACAGGAACGGAGATTTATAAAATCAATGTCCGTATGGAATCGGCTAATGAATTCACCTCAAAAATTGCTTTTAGTTCGGACGGCAAAAAATTTGCCGCCGAAGACGGCGATTCGCTCAAAATTTGGGACGCGGAAACTGGCAATAAAATTCAGGAAGTTAAATTGAGCGATGACCAAAACCCTTTTAATTTGGCATTTATACCAAATAAAAATGTTGTTACTTTTACGACTTTCAAAGGAATTTTTAACTGGAATATTGACTCGAATCAGATTAACAGATTAGACATTACTACCGATTATTGGGGGAAACTATCTTACAGCCCGACAGGAAACATTTTGGCAATCGGAAGCGCGGAAAATCGTGTCAGGTTGTTTGATACAAAAAATTACAAAGAAATCGGCAGTCTTGTTTCGCCAAACGAGCAAGATTGGCTGATGGTTACGCCCGAAGGACGTTTTGACGCGGCGTGGCTTGAAGACATTACCGAAGTTCATTGGATAATGCCGGACAATCTGTTTGAAACACAGCCTTTGGAAATATTTATGCGCGATTATTTCGAGCCGCGTCTCTTAGGTCGGACTGTGACAGGCGATACCTTTGCGGCAATACCGGATTTAACAAAGCGTAATCGTGCCATTCCAAAAGTAGAAATTACAGATATAGTTAGGATGGAAAAAGATACCGTCAAAGTTACGGTAACGGCGCAAAATATGGTCAGCGAAACGCAGCGCGATGCTAATGGACAGCCGAAAAAATCAGGCGTTTATAGTTTAAGATTGTTCCGCAGCGGTCAACTTGTCGGGTATTCAAATGAATCTGACGAAATTTCGCTGACGACCGATGAAACGGGAAAAGTTACGCGAACTTTTTTTGTTAAACTTCCTAACCTCGCCGATCAGAAACAAGTGGAATTTTCGGCAAATGCTTTTAATTCGGAACAGGTCAAAAGCCTGACGACTCGAAAAGTATTTGATTTGCCTGCGGATGTCCTCCCGACTAAAGGGAAAGTTTATCTTGTGACGATTGGGGCAAACACAAATGAAATTGACAAATACAGTCTTCGATATGCCGCCAACGATGCACGGGATATGCAGAAAACGATTTCCGACAGAATTAAAAATACCGGAAACTTTCAAGAAATTATTGAAATTCCGCTTATCTCCGATTTCACCCCAAAGAAATCTGTTGTAACAACGAAAACCGGTAATATTAAAACTCCGCCATCCAAGAAGAAAAATACCAATACTCAGCCAAAAGATATTGTTCCTCAAACTAATACAACCTCAACGGATTTAACCATAAACGGAGAGCATAACGCCAAAAAAGCCAAGATAAAAGGCGTTATTGATTTGCTTTCGGGACGCAAATCTGCGGTAAGTTTGAATATCCCGAATGAATCCCGAATATCAAAAGCCGGGCCGAATGATTTGGTGATAATTACTTTTTCGGGACATGGCTATGCGGATGAAAAAGGAGTTTTTTATCTTGTGCCGTCGGATTTAGGCGGAACTGACGGTAAATTTTCAAGTTTGCTGGGGCGTTCAGTTTCGAGTAACGAGCTTGCGCTTTGGCTGCGCGATTTGGATGCCGGAGAATTGATGCTGATTCTTGATGCTTGTCATGCCGCCGCGTTTATAGAAACGGGATATAAGCCGGGACCGATGAATAGTCGCGGTGTCGGGCAACTTGCCTACAACAAAGGCATCAAGATATTAGCGGCAACTCAAGAAAATAATGTTGCGCTGGAATCAAAGAATTTACAACACGGACTTTTGAGTTTCGCTTTGGTGAATGATGGCATTGAGCGAAACCTGGCAGATTATTCGCCGTTAGACAAAATTATTACATCGAGTGAATGGCTTGGGTTCGGAGCTAAAAGAGTCCCGATTCTCGCGGCTGATTTAGAAGCTAAAAGAAAGGATATAGAGGCCACAATAAAAGTGGAAACCAATAATGACGAATTATTGAGCCAGAAGAAAAAGCGTCTTTTACAGCAACCTAAGTTGTTCAATTTTTCACGCAATCGAAAGGGCCCTATTTTGTTTGTCAACAATAATTAAGAATCAATTTGAACTTGGAGGCAAAAAGAAGAAATATGACGAAGAAAATTATTTTAGGCATCTGTTTGGTGATTTTTGTATCATTCGGTTTTGCGCAAGTAAAAACTGACACAGCGACAGAAGATTTTGATGAGTATGAGCGTAACTTTGACGAGAGAACTCCTACGCCGAAACGAACAAAAACGCGGACACCTATAAGAACGCCTAGAGGGAAAACTCCGACACCAACACCAAAGCCAACCCCGACTCCGATTAAAAGTGTTGGAAAGCCCGGAATGAAAATTTGGTTGGAACGGCAAATTTCGTGTGATGGCGAAAAACCATTTCTGATAGTTAAGCCAACTACTGTTTTCCAAACCGGCGATTGTGTTCGAGTAAGGTTTCGGCTTAATTTTTCAGGCTATCTGACAATCATAAATCTCGGAACAAGCGGAAAAAACAGGACGTTGTTTCCTGAAGAAAATCAATCAAACAAACTTGCACTCAAAACCGATTACTATTTACCTGAAACCGGCAGTTGGAAATTTAAGGGAGAGCCGGGAAACGAACAACTTGTCTTTATCGTTTCAAAATCGCCTATGAAAAAAACGAATGCTGACGATTATGATGGAAGCCGAAGTTTTGGAGATGAAAATTCGGATGCCGTAGAAATTAATGACAAGGACATTGTGCCGCTCACCGAGAATGAAGAGGTTTATATTTTATCGGACGATACGAGACTCGAAAAGCCACTTGAATTTCGGATGACGATTAGGCATCGCTAAAAAAAATAAAAATGGAAAATTATACCCAAGACAATCGGATAATTCGCGTTGAAACACCGCTCGGAAAAGATGTTTTGTTGCTGCAAAGTTTTGAGGGCGAAGAATCGGTTTCCGGTTTGTTTGAATTCGATCTGTCAATGCACTCGACCAATCACGATATACCGCTTGATTCGCTGATTGGTGAAAAAGCGACAGTCGTTGTTAAATTACCCGATGATTCCGAACGTTCGATCAATGGCATTATCAGCGAATTTCGTCATACCGGAACTTTTGTATTGAAAGATGGACTCGAATCCTCAATTCTTAGTCATTATCAAGCAAAACTTGTTCCCTGGTTTTGGACATTGAAACTAAATCGTGATTGCCGGATTTTTCAAAATAAAACTGTCCCTGAAATTGCGCAGGTGATTTTCAGCGAACATCCGACGGCAAAGTTTGAAATGCGTCTGACCGGAAACTATACGGCGCGTGAATATTGTGTTCAATATCGCGAGTCGGATTTTAATTTTGTGTCGCGGCTGCTCGAAGAAGAAGGGATTTTTTATTTTTTTGAACATTCTCTGCAGGAACATAGATTGATTTTGGCAGATATGCCGACGCAATTTAAACCTTTGCCGAATCATCCGAAAATTGATTTTGCCAGTCTGACCGGTCTCGACGAAACCGAAACTTCGATCACCGATTGGCAAGTCAGCCGCAAAATGCGTTCCGAGCGAATTGAACTACGGGATTTTAATTTTCGCAATCCTTTGATGGATTTGACAACTAACCTGAAAAGTCAAAAATCACGGGGACGGGAACTGGAAATTTACGATTATCCGGGCGAATACGAATCGCGGAATTCGGGTGAGAAGATTGTGCGGACTCGTTTTGAAGAAGAAAAAACGCAAGAATTAATGATTTCGGCGGCGAGCAACGGACGCGGATTTTCGGCAGGCTATCGTTTTGAATTGAAACGGCATTCACGAA
>JANPDZ010000485.1:0-3398 GCA_031431735.1 Acidobacteriota bacterium
ATTTAAACACCATAAATTAATTTTATTTTCTAGTAAAGAGTAATGAGTGGCGAGTTGAGTGTTCGAATTTTTTTTGACTCTAAACTCGCCACTCTTTACTCTTTACTTCTTATTTTAAGTGTTAAATTTTGCCTATATTTAAAGAAAAGCCTTTTTTTACACGATTTGTCTTGACATCAAAGCCTTTCGGAATGTAAATTCTAGTTTTGTTCGGACAAAACTGCGATATCGGAAATGAAGCAAAATCAGATGCCTTTACTCTCTTTTCACAATAGATTCTCAAGAATTGTTTTCGGCATAGTTTGTCTTCTTCCCATCCGCATTGTTTAAGGTTATAATTGATAAAATCCGCTGAGTCAATCAATTTCTGCGCTTGACCGAACGATAAGCGGAACTCGCACTTTTAAAAGTAGCTATATTGAAAAGGAAATTTACATAAATATAAATGTCTAATGATGTTATAAAAGAAATTGAAGAATCGCCGATAAGCGAAACTTCAGTTTCAGAAGAAAATGAACAAGTAACTTCTGCCGAGACGGCGGCAGATGAAAACTTAATTGAGCAACAGGTTTCGGCTGATGAAGATTTTGGCGCGATTCTCGAAAAATTCGAGCAAGACCAAACAATTTTTCATACCGGCGAGACTGTCAAAGGCAAAGTGATCGGCATTTCGGATCACGGCGTGGTCGTTGACTTCGGGTATAAATCGGAAGGCATTGTGCCGCTCGAAGAATTTACCGGCGAAGACGGCGAACTGATTGTCAAAAATGGTGATGAAGTTGAAGTTGTCATTAAAAACATTCACCCGGGCGACGCGCCGCCGATTCTTTCGCGCAACGATGTGCTGCGCCGCAAAGCCTGGGATGTCATCGAAATCGCTTATAATGAAGGCACTCCGATAACCGGCTTGGTGCTTGATAAAACCAAAGGCGGTTTGCGAGTGGATGTCAACGGTGTCGAAGCATTTTTGCCCGGTTCGCTGGCTGATTCGCGTCCGAGTTTTAATCTCGATTCATTTCGCGGTCAGGAAATTGAAGCACTTGTCATCAAATTCAGCCGCAAACGAAATAATATCGTTCTCTCGCGCAAGGCACTGACCGATGAAGTTATCAATAAGCAAAAGGCCGAAACCTTGGACAAGATCGAACAAGGTTTCGTGATTGAAGGTATCATCAAAAATTTGACCGATTACGGCGCATTTGTTGACATCGGCGGGATTGACGGACTTCTGCACGTAACCGATATGTCATGGGGTAGATTGCAAAATCCCTCTGATTTATTCAAGGTCGGCGATAATGTTCAGGTAAAAGTTCTCAAACTCGATAAGGAAAAAGAAAAAGTTTCACTTGGTCATAAACAACTTATTCCCGATCCCTGGTCAAGTGTCGTGGAAATTTATCCGGTCGGTGCCAAAATCACCGGAAAAATTTCGAGTGTTGCCGAATACGGTGCATTTATCGAACTCGAAGCAGGCGTTGAAGGTTTAGTGCACGTTTCGGAAATGTCCTGGTCAAAACGCTCAAAGAGTCCGAAACAGATGTTCCGTTCGGGCGAAGAGGTTGAGGTTCAGGTTCTCGGAGTTGATACCGAAGACCGCCGCATTAGTTTGGGTATGCGCCAGCTTCAGCCGAATCCGTGGCAGGCTGCCGCCGGTAAATATCGCGTTGGCGTGACGGTCGAAGGAAAGGTTCGCAATATTACCGATTTCGGTGCTTTTATCGAATTGGAAGACGGAATTGACGGACTCGTGCATGTTTCCGATATTTCGCGTTCGAAAAAGATCAGACATCCGAAAGATATGCTGAAACGCGGACAAGAAGTCAAAGCCGTCATTACAAGTCTTGATATTGAAGGCCAACGAATGTCGCTTTCGATGAAAGACCTCGCGCCCAGCACTTGGGACGCTTATATTGCCGATCATAAAGCGGGCGATGTCATCAAAGGAAAAATTTCGCGGTTTGCCGGATTTGGAGTTTTTGTTGAATTGGCTGATGAACTCGAAGGTTTATGCCATATCTCGGAACTTTCCGATGAACGCATCGAAAATCCCGAAAAAATTTATCATATCGGGCAGGAAATGGATTTCAAAATTCTGCGAATCGAATATGATAATCAAAAAATCGGTCTTTCGGCGCGCGCTGTCGGCAAAGAAGATGAGCCGGTTGTTGATTATAAGAGCTATACGACCGAAGCGAAAGGCGGAATGGCATCACTTGCCGAATTGGCAAAATTGAAGTTCCCTTCGGCAAAAACCGAAGAACCCAAAGAAGAGCCGAAAAAAGCCGCACCGAAAAAGGAAAAAGCAATTGAAGAAAAAGCAATTGAAACTGTTGAAGCATCGCCGGAGAGCGATGCTTCGACTGAAACAGTTGCCGAAGCCGATTCTGAAGAAACCGTCGAAACGCCGGCTGTAACGGAAACGGAAGCAGTTGCTGAAACTGAGGTAATTGAAGAAACTGCGGCAGTTGAAGAAACTGCGGCAGTTGAAGAAACGACAGAACCTGTGGCGGAAGCCGCCGCAGGTGAAACGGAAGCAACCGAGGTAGTCGAAACGGAAGCAACCGAGGTAGTCGAAACGGAAGAAGCCGTCGCCGAAGAAACGGTGCAAATTACCTCCGAAGATTCTTCCGAAAAAGCCGTAGAATCGGAAGAAGGAGTAGAAGTCGAAGAAAAAACAGCCAAAGGCTAGGTAAAAAAATAAAAAGGGTTTAGAGAGGATAAGATAAAGATGACAAAAGCTGACTTAGTGGAAAAAGTTGCAAAAGAAGCGGAAATGACCAAAAAAGATGCCGAACAACTCGTCGAGATTGTTTTCGACAGCATTATCGGTTCTTTGAATGGAGGCGAAAAAATTGAATTGCGTGGATTCGGCAGTTTTCGCGTTCGTGAGCGCAACGCCCGGCAAGGTCGCAACCCGAAAACCGGTGAGGCAGTCAGTATTCCGGCCAAACGTGTGGCATATTTCAAACCCGGCAAAGAGTTGAAAGAACTCATTAATAAAGGAAAGTAAGTCTTGAGTCTGAAGTCTTGAGTCTGAAGTCTTGAGTCTGAAGTCTTGAGTAATTAGTCAATAATCTTGGGTCTCAAGTTTTGAGTCTGGGATTTCAGGGTTTTTGACTAAAGACTCAAGACTTCAGACTCAAGACTATTTTATGGATTTACTTTGGAGTCCCTGGCGATATGATTACATCAAAAGCGGTGATAGCCAAAAATCTGCCGTTTCGAGTGGTTGTGTATTTTGCAATATACTAACAAATCCGGCAAACGATGAAGAAAAGTTTATACTTCATCGCGCCGGGTTTAACTTTGTCATTCTGAATGTTTATCCATACATCAGCGGTCATCTGATGGTCGTTCCCTTTGAGCATCTTTCTGAAATTGACCGGGCAAGCAAAGAA
>JANPDZ010000486.1:0-3232 GCA_031431735.1 Acidobacteriota bacterium
ATGAGGGATGAGGGATGAATGTAAGCAGTCTGTTTCTTTTTGCTAACTTCAATTGCTCTCTGCCTATTTCCTATTCATCCCTCATCCCTCATCCCTTAAGAATCCCTCATCCATCAAAATAATGAACTCTGAGCGTTGGAAACAAATTGACGAACTTTTCGATGCTGCTTTGGACGTGCCCGAAGCCGGGCGCGAAGCGTATCTGTCAGCACAATGCAACGGCGATGTGGATTTGAAAAATGAAGTTTTGACGCTTCTTAAAGCCAACACAAGTTCCGCCAGCTTTTTAGAAAGATCGGCAATGGGCGTTGCCGCGAAAAATCTCGCCGATGAACAAACCATTGTCTTTGACGCATATTTTCTCGGCCGGACGCTCGGAACATACCGCATTGAAAAACAAATCGGGGCGGGCGGAATGGGCGAAGTTTATCTCGCCATGGACGAAAAACTCAAACGCCTCGTCGCGCTTAAAATCTTGCCGACCGAATATACTTCCAACGACGAACGAGTCAGGCGATTTGAACTCGAAGCGCGGGCGATTTCCGCTCTTAATCATCCGAATATCGTGACAATTTACGATGTCGGAAATGCCGACGGCATCAATTTCATCGCGACCGAATTTGTCGAAGGCAAAACCTTGCGCGACCTTGTCGGCACAAATTTAAAACTCAAAGACGTTCTTGCCATTATTTTACAAACCTGCGATGCACTTTCCGTCGCGCACGAATCGCGTATCATTCATCGCGACATCAAACCCGAAAACATTATGGTGCGCCCTGATGGTTATGTAAAAATTCTTGATTTCGGTTTAGCAAAACTGAGCGAAATTGACCTCAACACGATGAAGAATTTCACGCGCACAGCTAAAGGAATAATCATTGGAACGCCCGCCTATATGTCGCCCGAACAGGTTTCGGATGAAAATGTTGACCATCGCACCGACCTTTGGAGTATCGGCGTTGTTCTTTACGAATTATTGACCGGCATTAATCCGTTCAAAAATGAAAACCGGCAAGCCACATTTCAAGCGATTCTGTCGAGCGAACCACCGCTGCCAAGTTCGTTAAATCCGGAAATCTCCACCGAACTAGACCAAATCTTAGTGAAAGCCTTGGAAAAAGACGCGGATTTGAGTTATCAAAACGCTTCGGATTTACGTGCTGACTTAAAGCGCGTCATACGCGAAATAGATTCTTCGCCGTCGTGGACAACCCGAAGCGCGGAATTGAAAGAAAGTAGAAAAAGCGAAAGCGCACAAAGCCGAAGCTATTTTATTTATGCGTTTGTCTTTTTGCTTTTAATTGCTTTTGGAGTTTGGTTTTATTTCAGGCAATCAAAACCACCCCAGCCCCGCGAAGCGAGCGATTGGGTTAACGCACGGAATTCACAATTGACCGATTCGCCATGGCTTGAAGGTTATCCGAGTCTTTCGCCTGACGGTAAAAACATCATTTTTGCCAGCGATTCGAACAATGACCGAAATATTTATCTGTTAAGAGTCGGCGGAAAAAGTCTGACAAATTTGACGGCGAATTCAAAAGAAAGCGACAGTATGCCGTCATATTCACCTGATGGAAAGCTCATCGTTTTTCGTTCTGAGCGAAGTCCGGCAGGTATTTATGTAATGGAAGAAACAGGCGAAAATGCCCGGCGGATTTCCGACATCGGTTTTCATCCGTCGTGGTGTTTGGACAGCAAAAAAGTTGTCGTCAGCGACCGGGCCGCCGCGATTCACACCGTGCATACGGTTCCGAACAGTTCACTTTGGGTGATTGATGTCAAAACGGGCGAAAAACAAAAACTCGAAACAAAAGGCGACGCGATTATGCCGAGTTGTTCACCAAACGGCAATCGTATCGCTTTTTGGTCTGTTGCCGACGGAAAACTTCCCAACATCGCCACAATTCCGGCGGACGGCGGCGAACCTGTGATTATTGCCGAAAGCGACGCTTCGGATTGGAATCCGGTTTGGTCGCCCGACGGTAGATTTCTATATTTTGCTTCCGACCGGGGCGGCAATATGAATCTCTGGCGAATTTCCATTGACGAAAAAACCGGCAATCAACTCGGTGAACCGGAATCTGTCTCGACACCTTCAAAATATGCCCGCCACATCACGATGTCGCGTGACGGCAAGATGTTGGCGTATGTCCGCTATGAAAGCCAATCAAATGTGCAGGCACTCAATTTTGACTTAAAAACGTTGAAAGTATCGGGCGAGCCAACTTATATCACACGCGGCGACAAAGAACTCAGCAATCCGATGCTTTCCCCCGACGGCGAACTTTTCGTTGCCCGCCAACCTTTGCGAACGCAGGAAGACCTCGTCATCTTTGATAAAAACGGAGAAAACTCGCGCAACCTGACCAATGATAAATTCCGCGACCGCGTCCCGCGTTGGTCGCCCGACGGCAAAAAAATCGCTTTCGCTTCCGACCGGAGCGGAAAATATCAAATCTGGATGATAAATCCCGACGGTTCAAATCTTCAGCAAATCACGTTTTCCGACAAAACGGCGGCGACGGCACCCGTTTTTTCGCCTGACGGAACGAAGCTCGCTTTTACCGAAACCGATGAAAAAGACCAGTATTCGCGGATTCTCGATTTATCAAAACCTTGGGCTGAGCAAACTCCGCAAAATCTGCCGTTACTGCCTGATAATCAGTCTTTTTCAGTCCGCGACTGGTCAAAGGACGGCAAAAAATTACTTGTCATTTATTTTGAACCGGACGGCGACGAAACCGGCACGAGCATTTTCAATTTGGAAAAACAAACTTTTGAAAAGATGACCGAATCCGGTTCCGGTCCTTTTTGGCTGGGTGATAACCGGCACTTTATTTTTATTGACCGCAACACGATCTTCTTGTGCGATTCAAACACGAAAAAGTTAACCGAACTCTACAAGCCTCCGGCATATGACATTCAGCAAGCCGTTCCGTCGCCCGACAACAAAACGATTTTTTTCCGTTATCTGCAAGTCAACGCCGATGTTTGGATGATTGATGCTTCTGAGCAAAATTAATAATTTCAACTAAAAAAATGGCTATTTGAACAAACGCAGGAATTGAACGGCGGCATTGACGTGAGGCGAAACCGCCACCACGCAACTCCGAGTTCAAAAGACCCGTTGATAACAAAGTCGTTGGTTCGCCCTCACGTCTATTGAATCGGTAGATTTCGCCTTTACCAAAAGGGCTTATTCAAAGTAGCCAAAGGCGAAGAATTGGTTATC
>JANPDZ010000487.1:0-2588 GCA_031431735.1 Acidobacteriota bacterium
TGCTTTTTCAGCCTTTTCGCCGTAATCGTTTTCGCTGCGGACTTCGACGGCAAAAATCGGCGCACCTTCGAGAAATTTCATACCTGACGGCTGACCGATAAAAAATGAAGCATCGGGGCTGAAACTTTTGCGGTTAGGCAAATTCACTTTAAAAGCAACATTGTTGGGAACTGCAAAACCGCTTTTGATCTGCTTTTCATATTCCATCAGTTTGGACGTAGCTCTGTAGCCGGCGCGTCCGGGGTTAAATCCTGTTGGCGGCATTTCAATTATCTCTCCGTTGACGATTTCAGCTTTACCTTTGATTTGATAAAGTTTTTCATAAAGTTCTTCAATTGTCGCGGTCGGCTTTTCCAATGTTAAAACTGCCATAGAAATTCTCCGTAAAAACGAATTTGCGATTTACAATCACCAAAAGTATTTTAGCAATCGCAAACCGCAAATCCCAAATCCCAAATCCCAAATCCCAAATCCCAAATCGTTAGGCTTTGCCTTCCAAAAACGCTTTCAGACGGCGCGAGCGTGACGGATGACGCAGTTTTCTCAAGGCTTTCGCTTCGATTTGGCGGATGCGCTCTCTGGTCACGGCAAAATGCTGTCCGACTTCTTCGAGCGTGTGTTCCGAGCCGGTATTGCCGAGTCCGAAACGCATTTTGATAACCTTTTCCTCGCGCGGTGTGAGGGTTGCGAGAACTTCGTCGGTGATTTCCCGCAAGTTGCCGAATGTCACGGATTCCGCCGGATTCATAATCGAACGGTCTTCGATAAAATCGCCAAGGTGCGAATCTTCTTCTTCGCCGATCGGTGTTTCGAGTGAAATCGGTTCCTGCGCGATTTTCAAAACCTTTCGCACTTTGGAAACCGGAATATCCATCTTTTTGGCGATCTCTTCGCTCGTCGGTTCGCGTCCCAATTCCTGCACAAGGGCGCGCGAAGTGCGAATCAACTTGTTGATCGTCTCGATCATATGGACCGGAATCCGAATCGTGCGCGCCTGGTCGGCGATTGCCCGCGTGATTGCCTGACGAATCCACCAAGTCGCATACGTCGAAAATTTATAACCGCGCCGCCATTCAAATTTATCAACCGCTTTCATCAAACCGATGTTGCCTTCCTGAATCAGATCAAGAAACTGCAGCCCGCGATTGGTGTATTTTTTCGCGATCGAAACAACGAGCCGCAAATTGGCTTCGACGAGTTCGCGTTTCGCCTGATTGGTCTGCGTTTCGCCGATCAATATTGACTGCAAGGCGCGTTTGATCTCGACCGTCGGCAGATGATATTTTTCTTCAACGTCGGCTAGTTTTTTTCGCGAATCGGCAATTTTTGCCGTCAATTCTTTCTTTTCGTCGGGGTTCGGTTTGAAATTGAGTCTTTCTTCCGCTTTGCGAATATCTCTTTCGCTTTTTCTGATCTCATCCGAAACTTTGCGAATCGAAGCGATCAGCAATTGTTTGGCGTATTCGGTCAGATTAAGATTTTTGATCTCTTGGGAAATTTCAAGCCGCGCCCGTGCCGTTTGCCGTTTCAAGGCAAGCAGTTTTTTTGTTACTTTGCCTTTCGTTTTGGCTTGCTCGGCACGCAGGTCGTTCCAATATCTCAAGGCTTTATCATAATTTAACTTGATATTTTCGATGCCTTCGAGCGTCCAGCGCAGATATTCGTCAACCTTGTCTTCTTCGCCGGTTAATTCGGCCTGTTCCGAAAACATCACGGTTTCGCGGATGCTCGCCTTGCCTCTGACAAGCTCGTCGCCGAGTTTTAAAAGACGTTCAACGGCAATCGGTGAACGCGAGATGGATTTCTGCGTTTTGATCTGTCCGCGTTCGATGCGTTGGGCAATGGTCACTTCGCCTTCTCGTGTAAGAAGCGGAACGATGCCCATTTCGCGCAGGTAAAGCCGCACCGGATCGTTTGATTTGTCGAGCGTTCCGGCCGAGAGATCCAAATCCAGCTCGTCTTCGTCAACCTCAGCTTCGTCATCAACAAGGCTTGCGGCTTGTTCAAGTAAAACGGAATCCGAATCGGAAACCGAAATATTCGCGCCTTCTAATCTTTCAAGAACGTCTTCGATGTCTTCGGGCGACATCATTTTGTCGGGCATTTCCCGGTTTAGTTCGTCGTAACTTAAAAACTTCTTGCCTCTGCCCATTGCCAGCAATCGGTCCACTAAGTCTTCCTTTTCGTCGTAGTCTGTCATAGCCATTTTGTTAAATTCTATTTGATTAAATCCGTCTATCAATCGTTGTTTATTAAATGTTTTTTAACGCGCCAAACAAATAAATTGTTTCACCTTGTTCGTAGTCCCGCCTAAAGGGCGGCAAAGATTCCGCCTAAAGGCGGGACTACAAACAAGTAAATTGTTTCACCTTGTTCGTAGTCCCGCCTTTAGGCGGCAAAGATTCCGCCTAAAGGCGGGACTACGAACTTAATCGGTTCTGCAGGTCTCGTTTCAAACGTGCGAGTCCGATCTGTTCCGCGACGAGATGCCCGAGCAATTCATTGTTGCCGCTTTGTTCCGCCAACATCAGTTCCTGGCTGATTTCCAGAATTCGATTTGAAATCGCCATCGAACGTAATGTAAAAAC
>JANPDZ010000488.1:0-21943 GCA_031431735.1 Acidobacteriota bacterium
ATGATCACCGGTTCGCTGCCCGCCTGCGCATCCTGCAAAACCGCCGCATACTTGAATGAATGCGCCGGCACGACCCGATCGTCATGATCGGCAGTCGTGATCAGGATCGCGGGAAACTTCGTGCCCGGTTCTACGTTGTGAATCGGTGAGTAAGCATAGAGTGCTTTGAACTCGGCCTCGTTTGCGTCGCTGCGGCCATAGTCCGCCGCCCAGTTCCAGCCGATCGTGAAAAGGTGATAGCGAAGCATATCCATCACGCCGGCGTGCTGGTGAACGGCGCCGAACAGGTCGGGACGCTGGTTTGTCACCGCGCCGACCAGCAGACCGCCGTTCGAAGCTCCTTCGATTCCCAATTTTGCCGGCGAAGTGTACTTTTCACGGATCAGATACTCGGCCGCGGCAATAAAATCATCGAAAACATTTTGCTTCTGCAGCTTGGTTCCTGCCTGATGCCATTTCTCACCATATTCGCCGCCGCCACGTATATTCGCCGACGCCCAGACGACGCCCTGCTCAAGCAGTGCGATCCGAAGCGCACTAAAATTCGGGTTGGTGTTGACGTTAAAACCGCCATAGCCGTAAAGAATCGTCGGATTCTGACCGTTTAGTTTGAGGCCCTTTTTGTAGGTCAGGAACATCGGCACGCGAGTTCCGTCTTTGCTGTTGTAGAAGACCTGTCTTACCTCATAATCGGCGGCTTTGAAGCCGGGGATCTCGACGGTTCGAAACACCGATGACTTGCGCGGGGCGATGTCATATTTGTAGATCGTCGGCGGGGCATTGAACGACGTGTAGCTGTAAAAGACAAATTTGTCGTCGCTCTGTCCGCCGAATCCGCCCGCCGTACCAAGACCCGGCAGCGGGACTTCATTTTCGAGCTTGCCGCTCAGACTGTAAACGTATGCCCGCGTCGTGACGTCCTTCAGATACGTCAGGAACAATTTTCCGCCGGCGGTTCCGCTGCTTCCGAGCGGTTCAGGTTTTTCCGGAACGACATCCTTCCAGCTCTTTTTTACCGGATCGTAGAGGACGACCTTGCGGTTCGGCGCGCCGTGATCCGTCGCGATCAGAAATTTACCATTCAAGCTATCGATAACTCCGTAGTTGTCGTCACCGATTTCGGCAACGATCGGCGTGAAGGTCTTTTCTCCTTTTGAAAGGTCACGGAAAAAGAGCGCATTGCCCTTGAGTCCTTTGCCTCGCTCGGAGACCGACAGGATCGCGTATTTCTGGTCATCTGTGACGCTGACGTTCTGAAAGCGTTGCGCGTGCTCCTTGTCTTCGTAGATCAGTTCATCCTCGGATTGCGAAGTTCCCAGTTTGTGATAATAGATCGTCTGAAATTCATTCTTCGTGACCAACTCTTTGCCTTTCTCAGGCGCAGGATAACGGCTGTAAAAAAATCCTTCTTCACCGAGCCACGAACCGCCGCCGTTTTTGATCCACTGCAAATGATCGGTCAAGGGCTTTTTAGTTGCGACATCCAGGACATAAAGATCGTTCCAGTCAGAACCTCCCTTCGAAACGCCGTAGATGATATATTTCCCGTTTGACGACCACGAAAACGCGCCTAAACGCGACGTGCCGTCAGCAGTAAATTTATTTGGATCAAGCAGCAGTTCAGGCGTTCCGTTGAGGCCTTTCTGGATGTAATAAACGCTCTGATTTTGCAGACCGTCGTTCTTCGAAAAAAGAAACCATTCGCCGCGCCGACTAGGTGCCCCGATCTTCGGGTAATTGAAGAGCTTGGTCAGGCGATCCTTGACCGCCGACCGGTACGAGATCTGATCAAGATAAGCGAAGGTGACTTTGTTTTCCGCTTCGACCCAATCGGAGACCTCCGGCGCGTCGGTATTCTCGAGCCACCGATACGGATCGGCTACTTTGGTCCCAAAGTAATTATCCGACTGATCGCTTTTACGGGTCTTCGGATATTCGAATTTAACCTGAGCCGGGACCGTTCCGGCCAAAAAAGCAACGGCTAATAAAAAGGCAAAAGTTTTCTTGAACATAATGCGTGCTGTCTCCTGTTCGAAAAGATTTTCGGTAAGTATACAATGCGCTTCGGGGAAATCAAAACTGGTTCGGCAAAAGAAAAAAATCGGGCAGCACTGTCTTCGACGCCGGTATCGGACGGATCATTCGGGATGCCGACGGCGACTTTCGACCGGAACCAACCCGGTCTCTCGTCCCACAGCCGTTAGGCGTTTTCGCTTGTTTGCGGCCGGGCAGTCGGGTATTGTACGAAGATGACAGGCCGGGCGCTGTAATTATCGGCGGGCAGTTAAATTATCACCGACTAATCATAGAAACTTCTCGTCCAAAGGTTCAATCTCCCCAAAACGATTTCCCGCCAAACATCTTCGCCCCGCCGATGGAGATGTAAGCGGCATACGCCATGATCGCAAAGAAAATAACGAGGGTGGCGACCGTTTGTGGAAAGACAATGTTCGCCGGGTCAAAAGATAGCAGTAAAAAAAGGAATGAAAGACCAAAGAACCACCCGGAAATAAATGCAACGATTCCAAAACGGTTAAAAATAATCATCAACGCGAAAACGCCCATCGCAGCAGAATCTTTCTGGAAATTATCAGGTAAGAATTTTAATGCAACAGTCTGCGAAAGTTTGATGTCTTCAGCTTTATAAACTTCGCCCATTCCGCCTTTGCCGACTAAGCCAAGAATGCGGTAACGACTGGCTAAAACTGTTCCCGCCACGAAACTGCCGTTTTTAATATCACCTGTGGTATTTTTGCCGATGAGTGTTTTCTTTTCCTCAAACATACTCACGGCTTCGGCAACAGCGGGATTCTGCATAAATGATTCTGAATCCTCGAATGAGCGAAGCAATTTCTCAACTTCGCTTCTCATTTCGGCATCATCGGCGCACGACTTTTTCAAAAGCTTTTCGCGTTCTTTGCCTGTCAACGCTGATGCGGCTTCAAAGATTTTTGTGATCTTTTCCCAACGCCCAGCTACTTCTTCGGTATCGCCGAGATGTTTGGTTTCTTGTGTTTCGTTTGGATTGTTCATAGAATTTTGTTTCCCGTCATCATAAACTTAATCGCGTTCAGAGTCCAAACTTTAGTTTGTTCACCACTAGCAAAGCGAAGTGGTTTTCTTTTAAGTTTTGAATTGACTCGCTTCGCTCGCTGGCGATTGCACGCTGATGGTCTTTGAAAAATAAATGCCGTAAAAAACAGGTTTAGCTCGCGTAGCGAGTGATAGCGTGTAGCCACAGGCGCGAGCCTGTGGAACAGATAGTTTTGAACATCAAGCTCGTGTAACGAGCGACAGAAATATTCAACATTATAATTTCTATCGCTATTTACGATAGCTTGAATATTTTGCAAACTTTCCCCGTAGCTTGCGCTACGGGCTACACGCTGTCGCCATCTCCGATGGCTAAAATCTAATTACGGTATTTATTTTTCAAAGCCCATCAGGGTGAACTCAAAACCCTCTCAATAACTAACGCGACTTTTTTATGCCAAAGTGCCAAAATTTTTGTGTTATTATTTTCGGAATGCAAAACGCCACCGAAATCACTCAACTTTTGAAAGATTGGAGCGATGGAAACCAGGCTGCTTTGGACAAACTGATGCCACTTGTTTATGACGAACTGCACCGCCAAGCCTCCCAGTTTTTGCGAAAAGAAAGACCATCACACACTCTGCAAACGACTGCGCTAATTCACGAAGCGTATCTCAAACTTGTCGGACACAACCAAGTAGAATGGCAGAATCGCAATCATTTTTTTGCGATTGCTTCAACGGCAATGCGGCGGATTTTGGTTGACTATGCACGGGAACGCCATCGCGAAAAACGAGGCGGCAAGGGCGAGAATTTACCGATCGATGAAGCCTTGCAGATTGCTTCAAATGAAAGGATCGTTGATCTGATCACACTCGACGAAGCCTTAAACCGTTTGGCAAAACTCAGTGCGAGACAGGCAAGAGTGGTTGAACTCAGATATTTCAGCGGTCTGAGCAATGACGAAACTGCCGAAGTTTTGGGAGTTTCAAAGGGAACCGTCAGAAATGACTGGAATATTGCGAGAGCGTGGCTCAGGCAGGAAATTTCAAAATGAGCTTTTTTGTCAATAAAATACGTTTAATAAATTAGAAAGATGAAAATTGAAAACGGCAGCATTATCAATCAATACAAAATCATCTCCGCAATCGGCAAAGGCGGAATGGGTGAAGAAGTAAAATTTTGGCAAAGGTGATGTTAAAATCATTTTGCTTTTGAGAATAAAATGAACAATTTACTGTCAACCGATTTAGATTCACCAACTTCCGTGCCATATTTTTTGTGGGATGCCCCGATGACTGTTGCCGAGTTGAAACAAAAATTAGCATCAGCTTCCGATGTTGAACGAATTCGTCTGCTTGGGAAAATTTTACGCGAGGCGCGCGACACCGATGTTTGGAAATTTACGACGCCGCAGGAAGTTTGGCGAAATTGGGCGGAAATTTCAAAGCATTTGGGACGGCGACGCGAGTTTTGGACTTTTTTGTTTGAATTTTGGGACAAGGAAGGTTTGCTTGATGAAAAGCACTCTTAATGATTTACAAAACGATTTTTTGCGCGAGTTTTTCAGCCGTGAAAATCACTTTTATTTGACGGGCGGCGCGGCGCTGGTCGGGTTTTATTTTGGACATCGTAAAACTGAGGATTTAGATTTATTCACGCTCGAAAACGAAATTGAAAATGGTTTTGCGATTGTCCGGGATGTAGCAAAGACTTTAGATGCAACTATTGAAGCAATCATCACCTCGCCCGATTTTCGACGTTTGTTAGTCAAACGAGGCAATGAAGCGGTGGTTGTAGATTTAGTCCGCGAATATGTTTTTCAACTTGAACCTGAAAAACCGATAATTAACGGAATTCGGGTTGATTTACCCGAAGAAATTCTGGCGAATAAACTTTGCACGTTGTTGTCACGTTCAGAAATTCGTGATTTGGTGGATGTTCAAGCACTCGAAAAGGCGGGTTTTAGTTTGGAAAATGCCCTCCGGGTTGCCGCTAAAAAAGATACAGGATTATCTCCGGCTCAACTGGCTTGGGTTCTCAATCAAATAAAGTTTGGCGATGATGCCCAAATACCAAGTGATATTTCGGTCGATGAATTGCGAGATTATCTGAAAAATTTGACTGACAGATTGAAGCAACTTGCTTTTCCGATAATAATAGATTGAAAAACAATGAACAAAGAACTATCCCCAAATGCGAATCTCGCGCATTATCGAATAATCTCCGCCATCGGCAAAGGCGGAATGGGCGAAGTGTTTCTGGCTCAGGAGACAAAACTCTACCGCAAAGGTATTTCGCTCGTAGCAGTTCTAATGATGTTTCTAGTTCTTCCTTTGGCAGCTCAACAAACTCCGCAGAATCCTTCGCCGATAACTGATAGCACGCGACCGCATTCACGGATTGCACAGGTGGAAGTTCCCGGTCGTCGAACTGAATTGGCGACTCTCAAAGGTGCAATCCTTTTCGCCTCTCCAAAGGTCAAATCCAATAAACCAATTCCGCTCATCATTCATTTTCACGGAACTGCGTGGTTGATGGAATATCATATTGCCAAGCATTTTCCGAATGCTGTATTAATTACGGTCAATCTTGGCTCAGGTTCGCGGGTTTACGGCAATCCGTTTTCCGAAGCCCAAATGTTTCAAAATCTGATTGATGAAGCGAGTAAAGTTTTAGAATTAAAACGCGGTTGGTCTTCGATCACGCTGGTTGGATTTTCGGCGGGTTACGGTGCGGTTCGAGCAATTCTTAGACAAGATGAAAATTTTCGGCAGGTGAATAATGTTTTGTTGCTTGATGGTATCCACGCGAGCTATGTTCCCGAAGGAAAACGACTGGCAGATGGCGGCATAATCAAAGCAGACGATCTCGATTCATTTGTCAAATTTGCCCTTGAAGCCGTCGCCGGCAAAAAATCTTTCGTGATCTCTCATTCTGAAATTTTCCCTGCGACTTACGCCAGCACAACCGAATGTGTTGATTATTTATTGACTACACTTGCACTCAAACGCCGAGCCAAATTGCAAAAAGGACCAATTGGAATGCAGCAATTGAGTGAGGTAAAGGTGAAAGGATTTCAAATTCGAGGCTATGCCGGAAACACCGGAGCAGACCACGGCGATCAGCTTCAGGCGATGCCCGAATGGCTCAAATTATTGAAAATAAAATAATAGTTTATTCCAATTTTGAAAGATCAATATTCGGAATCGAACTATTTGCCGGACGCGAGAAAATACTTTGATACGCAGTGCTTTCATTGAAAAACCCACAGTTTCGCAAGTAGAATTTTCCGTTCTCTGCGCCGCCGCTGTAATCAAGCCGAAAGCCCTGTCGCGCGGTATTGTCGTAGGTAAATTTGGCGTTTGTGAGGGATTTCCATTCTCCGTCTTTCGTTCGCACCCACTGATTTTGATAATAAGCCTTGCGGGTAATGTTTCCTGTCTCAGGCACAAAATTCTCCAAAAAAGAATGAAGGTTTGTCAGATAACTGTTGGTCGCCGGACGGCTAAAGCTGGCGATCAATCTCCAGCGCCGTTCAGTTGGTGAATAAAACCAGGCGGTGTAGTTGGTATAAATGTTTTTAACCGGCTCGCCTTTGAGCAGAAATTTATAGGTTTCGCCCGCTTTCCAGTTGTATCTCAAAAAACTCTGACCGCCCGAACCTTCGTTGCCGAATTCACCTGTTACAACATCTTTGCCCTTTTTGCGCATGATAATTTTTTTGTCATTCGGAATTTTGGTTGGGTCATCGGTCTCAAATGGACTCCACACGGAAAACAAAACCCGTCTTTCCGTTTCCGAATTGACCTGAATTCCGAAATAACCTTCGCCAAAGCCATTCGCCATAAAATAGGAGCCAATAACGTCATTCCCGGTCGGAACCGTGATCTCGCTGTAGAAATATTCTATCTGACCGCCGATGGCTGAGGTGTCATAATTAAGATGAACCGAAGGTCCGCGTCGTCCCCAATAAAAGAAATTACCCTGATTATTTTTGACGAAGGCAGTTTTTTCGTTCACGGCTGAACCCGAAATCAGCAAATTATCAACGGTCGCAAAAATCGTTCCGGTTTTGCTCAATCCTTTGAGGTCTATGCGAACGTAACCGGCTTTTGTGATTTTCCATTCGCCGATTTTAGATTCCTTGCCCGCGCCCGTAAGCGTTAACGATTTAGTGACTTTTTCAATCGCGCATTGAATCTTGCTCTGCCCGTTGGGAACATTAAAGACCGCCGACAATGAAAGCTGTCCGGGTTTTGCCAGATAGACAAAGGTGCTGAACACCGTGTCGCTTTCCGACCAATTCCGCCAACCTTTTTCCGTAATTGTTTCACCACCCGTTTTGGAATGCGCGGTTATCCACGAATTTCCGCCTAATGGAACAGACAATTTTTGCTGACCACTGACCGCAACCAGAAAAACTGCGAGACACAAAATAATAGTCGATATGTTTTTCATTGATTTGGTTTTTTGTATCAGATTCAAAGTAATAACTCACCTTACACAATTTAAGAAATTTTACCGCAAAGTACGCAAAGGACGCTAAGGACGTTAAAGAACATGCAAAAAATACTTATAACGATAGATTAGAGGTTCGGTCTTTGACCACCGGGCAACGCGGTCTTTAGAGCGGCTACTAAACGATCAAGGTTTTTTTAATTATTATCAGTAGATCTAAATTTGTAAAAAGGTCTTTGCGGATCACAGCTTAAATTTACCCGGCATTTCTTTTTAACTCCGGCTGAAACCCTTGCGCATATTTGAGAATTGAGAATTGAGAATTGGCGTGACAAACCTCGAATTTATCAAATATCAAATATCAATTATTCATTACTTCAGCAGTTTCTTTCGATAATTTTCTGAATTTTGAATCTACATGATTATAACTCATGTTACGCAAAATTGGTTTTTAGCCTGTTTCAACAGGCTTCCCGCGCTTCGCGGCGCACCGCTTCGCCGCCACGTCCATTTATGGCGTGGGTAGCAATTCGAGCAAATTTGGAGGGCGTTTTAACGTCCTTCTCTTTCGCTTTAGCCTTTGTAATTTTATGGCTCAAGCCTTTTTCAAGGACGTTAAAACGCCCTTTGTTATTCTATTATCGCTCAACCACGCCATAAATGCATTAGTATCTACACAAGTTTTTGCGACCGGATTTCAGCCTCGAAGAGGCGCAATATGATAGCCTGGCGCATCGCGCCAGTCAAAAATCACCGCCATACTAAGCCCTGCAAGGGCGCAATCGGCGGATGTCGCCCTTGCAGGGCTTGAAAATTTGCCGTCCGCCACCCAACGCTCCGCATTGGACTATTATATTTCACCTCTTCGAGGCTGAAAACAAGCCTTTTAGACTTGTGTAGATACTAATGGCTTTAGCTAGTGGATAACATTGAGAAAGGATCAAGGCTTTAGCCAAAATCAGGTTTTAAATCATTCCTTTTTGCTTTAGCCAAATATTAGGCTAAAGCCGTTTGGAAAATAATTATTTATCAGAATTCGGCTCAAGCCTTCTGACATCTTCAACTTAACCCACTAGCTAAAGCTAGTGGCAATTGATAATTACTTAGGCACGAATTATTTACAGCATCGAAAATTATGTTGATTGCCGACATCGAAAAGAAAAAGACCGAAACAAATTCAGACATTCTTCGCGGTCGCGATATTTTGTGTTTTTCGCACGATTGGACAGGCGATCCGCTCTCGAAAACACATCTGATGCGCGTGCTGTCGCGTGATAACCGGATTTTGTGGATCAACGCGATCGCCAACCGGATGCCGACCGCTTCCGGCAAAGATCTGTCGCGCATTTATAAGAAATTAAAGAGCTTTACTGAACCCGTCCGCGAAGTCGAACCGAATATTTTTGTGATGAATCCGCTCGCGATTCCGGCTTACGGAAGCCGGGCGATCGTTTCTTTGAATCAAAAGTTTCTGATTCGCCAAGTCAAAAAAGCGATGAAAAAATTGGTCATGAAAAATGTCATCAATATGGTTTTCAATCCGGCGGCGGGAATGATTGCCGGGCATTTGGGCGAAACCGAGCAGATCTATTACTGCGTTGACGAATACACGGCTTTTACGGGTGTTTCTGCCGGACTCCGGGAAATCGAGGAAGATTTATTCCGAAAGTCGGATTTTGTCGTTGTTTCGGCGGAAAAACTGCTCGAATCGAAAAAACATTTTAACGAAAATACGTTTCTGATTCGGCATGGCGTTGATTTTCATCATTTCCGCAAAAGTCTGGACGTGGCGACGCGCATTCCCGACGAAATTGCCAATTTGCCAAAGCCAATCATCGGTTTTCACGGATTGCTGGCAGATTGGGTTGATTTTGAACTAATCAAGAAAACTGCCGAACACTTCAAACAAGGTTCAGTCGTTTTGATCGGAAAAATCACGGTTGATGCCGAGAAAAAGATAAAAATTCTTGACCGCATTCCGAACATACATTTCTTGGGTCGCAAGCCTTACGCGGAATTACCGAACTACTGCAAAGGTTTTGATGTCGCGCTTAATCCGTTTGAGATCAGCGAATTAACGCTTGCGGCAAATCCGCTGAAAGTGCGCGAATATCTCGCCGCCGGGCTTCAGGTCGTTTCGACCGATATTCCCGAAGTGCGAATTTTGGAAGATTGTCTGGTCAGCACGGATCACGCGGATTTTATCGCGAAGATCGAAGAAATCCTGCAAAACCCGAAACCTCGCGAACAGGTTTCCGACGCGATCCGGACGGAGAGTTGGGATTCGAAAGTTGATGAACTCCGCAGGATAATGGCGACGCGGAGACGCGCAGATGGGGAGACACGGAGAAAACATTAGAGATTCGGGTTTGGAAAATGATACACCGCGTCACCGCGTCGCCGCGTCGCCGCGTCGTTTTTCGCGTTTCTTTAAAGTTGTCTTAATTGTTCTGCTTCTTTTCGGAATGTGGCTTTTTCTCGCCCCGTTTTTGGCGGAAAGATTGATCATCGAAAAAACGCTCGACAAAGCGGACGCGATTCTCGTGCTTGGCGGTTCTTACACCTATATCGAACGGACGCAAAAAGCAGCGGAACTTTTCAAAAAAGGCGTTGCGCCGCGCATTTATCTGACCGACGACGGCGAACAGGCAGGTTGGTCAGAAATTGAGAAACGAAATCCGCCATATGTTGAACTGGCGCGAAATTCGCTGATCGCAAACGGCGTTCCGCCGGAAAATATCGAGATTCTCGAACCGCAGGTCACAGGAACGATTTACGAAGCGCGGATTTTGTTGGAAAAGGTAAAATCGGCGAATTTGAATTCGGTTTTGATCGTTACTTCCGCCTATCACACGCGGCGCGCATTTTCGACTTTTCAAAGAATTTTCGCCGAAAACAATCAGCCGACAGAAATTGGAATCGTGTCGCCGCCGACCGGCGAACAAACGCCGCCGCCGTTTTCGTGGTGGCTTTCGGCGAACGGTTGGAATTTTGTGGCGGGCGAATATGTGAAATCTTTTGTCTATTGGGTGTATTATTAGATTGCGGATTTGGGATTTGGGATTTGGGATTTAATATTTTGAAATTTCGGGTTTCAGATAATAAATTTCAAATGTTGAGGCAAAAATGAAACGACTCCAAACACCGAATTGGCAAAATAATCGCCGGCAAAAGCGAAAAATTTGGCTTGGATTGCTGCTTGCGTTTTTATTGATTCCGTTAGTCATCGGCGGATTTTATTTATTTGAAAATCTGTTTGCGGGCGACCGTATCACCGTCAGCGGCTCGACGATCTTCGTTAAAGCGGGCGGCAATCTGCAAGCGGCGATTGACCGCGCACGCAGCGGTGACACCATCGTTTTGCAAGCCGGCGCGGCGTTTGTCGGGTCGTTCACATTGCCGAATAAGTCGGGCAGCGAATTTATCACGATCCAATCTTCGGAACTTGCCAAACTGCCGAAAGACGGCGTTCGGATAAGTCCGCAAGACGCGGCTTTGATGCCGAAAATTTTGAGCAGCGGCAACAGCGAATCGGCGATCAAGACCGCGCCGAACGCGCATCATTACCGCTTTATCGGAATCGAATTTGCGCCGAACGGCGGCGATTATGTGTATAATCTTGTCGCGCTCGGTACAGACAATCAGAAAGCAGAAGAAACGCCTAGGGCATTCGAGTTTGACCGTTGTTATTTGCATCCGAACGCGAAAGGCAAAACGCGGCGCGGCGTGATGCTGAACAGTGCGGATACGATTATCAAAAATAGCTACATCGCCGGGTTTGCCTACCGCGAAGAAGAAACACAAGCGATTGCGGGTTGGAATGGTTCGGGCGGTTACAAGATCATCAACAATTATCTCGAAGCCGGCGCGGAAAATATCATGTTCGGCGGTGCCGACCCGAGTATCAAAAATCTCGTGCCGACCGATATTGAAATTCGCAACAATTTTATGACGAAGCCGCCGGAGTGGCGCGGCAAAGTCGGAATCAAATGCACGTTTGAACTCAAGAACGCTCGAAATGTAAGAATTATCGGCAATATTATCGAAAACAGTTTTGACGAAATGGCGATTCGCCTGACGGTCAGAAATGAAAACGGAACTGCGCCGTGGAGCGTGATCGAAGATGTTTTAATGCAAAACAACATCATTCGGACGAGCGGCGGCGGCATCAATTTTCTCGGCAACGACGACATTCACCCAAGCGCGACGATGAAGCGCGTTCAGATCATCAACAATCTTTTTGAAAATCTCGATTCCAAAAAATTCGGTGCGGACGGCAGGTTTATCACAATTTCCGGCGGCGAAGACATTACTGTTGCTAACAATACGATTTTTCACGACGGCAACGTCATCACAGCACACGGCGACGCTTCAAAGAGGTTTGTTTTTCGCAACAATATTGTTTCGTTCAATAATTACGGATTCAATGGCGGAAACGGTGAAGGTATGAAGGAGCTTTTTCCGAAATATTTTCCCGCCGGAATTTTCACCGACAATGTTTTTGTCAACGGCAAAAACATTCCGAAAAGCGATATTTACGTGCCGCCGCGCAATAGTTTAGTTGATGGCTTTAATTTGGTTGGTTTTATCGGCTGGCAAAGCGGAAATTATCGTCTCGCGCCGAATTCAAAATTTAAAGACAAAAAAATCGGCTGTGATATTGATGTGTTGGAAACTGAAATAAAAAAGACTCAAAAAACGGTAATCACGAAATGAATATGGAGAATTTTTTGCATACAAGTCGAAGCCGTTATAAATTATGGTGCTGAAAAACTGTTGACAAAGTATTTAAGATAAGTGCATCGGGTCGGAGATACGCCTGATAATATCGGTAGTTGTTTATCATCAAAGCAAGCCGCAAGGTTTTATCATCGAAAAGTCTGGTGGCGGCGGTCACTAATTCTTCGGGATCGGTAAATTCGAGATAATTTTTTTCTTTGGCAAAATCACCTGTTGTCTGAAAAACTAAAGGTTCCGTGATAATGGCTTTGGAAAGTGCAACATACTCGCCTAATTTCCAACCGTTTGAGCCGTTTAATCCGGTGGTCGCGACACTAATCGGAAAGCCTTTGAGAATTTCGAGATATTTTTTTTTGTTTGAAAGGTTTCCATCCGGCAACAACGCATCTTTAAAGTTTTTGGCCGAATAATCATCGTGAGCCAAACCGCCGAAAAATTTGTTGCCGAATTCTTTTCTTAAAACCCTGACGCATTTGGCTCTTGTTTCATTGATGATTTCGACTTCTTCTTTTTGCGAGTTGGCTTCAATTTTGTTTGTATCCCAAGCCTTTGCCATAAACAATATTTTCGGCTCAAGACTAAAATCAGGAAAGGCTTCGAGATGGCGAAGTTGTTCTGTTTCGCCTACTTTGCCGAATGTCTCGGCTATTTTAAAACTTTTAATAACAGATTTTAATTTGTCTTTGCCGCTAAAAAATTGCGATCGTTGAAGTTTGAAAAAATCTCTCGTGGAACTGGAAACAGGATAATTTAGACCTAAAGGAAAAATTTTGTCTTTTTCTGCAAGCGATGAAACGTATTTTTCGTCATAGCTTCTTTTGAAATAAAAATCCGATTCACGCAAAATTTCTTCGTCAATCCAATTCCAATCGTGCATATCATAACAAATTACAATTTTTCCATTGAGAATTACTTTTGTGTTGAAAAACTTATAATTTACCCAACGATTCGGCGCATTTTTATTTTGCAAAAATTCTTTTGGAATGGTTTGCTTTAAATTGAAAATACCTTTTTGAGCAAGCAGACTGTAACCCGTGTAAATTTGTTGGAGATGCTCAACATCGGAGTTGACAATTATTTCACAGGTAAGGTTCTTCATATAAGGCTCTCTATGAATACGATTACAACTAAAAATCTACCCGATTGTTAGACCAATTGAAATAACAAAATAAAGCGAAGTTTATTTAATCTGGCTTGCCCATCTGTTCAATTAATTCGGTAAATCGCGGATCATCGCGGAGCGGTTCAAGACAAATGTCGTTTTGATAAAAAGTTTTGTTTTCGTTGCCGAGTTTAAGAGCGCGATTGAGCCATTTGAACGCCAGATCTTTTTCGCCAAGCTGCGAATATGCTTCGCCAACCCAATAAGCCATATCGTGGTCGGATTTTGACAGAGCGAGAGCTTCTTCGGTTAGTTGCGCCCGCGCGTCGTCCTTTCTGCCGACAACTGCCAAAAATGCTGCAAGCAACGGACGAATACCGTCCATTTTTTTATTCTCGGCGATCACTTTTTCGAGTTTCGTAATGCCTTCTTCGCGGTCGCCGCGATGGAAAAGCGTTGCCGCGTGAAAGATTCTGAGCATCGGATGATTCGGTTCGACCTTGATGCCCTTTTCGATTTCTTTCATCGCTTCGTCAAAGCGCTTTTCATAAAGGAAAATCCGTGCGCGATTATATGCCGCAACAACGCGCGCCGCCGGATCGAGCCGCGCCAGTTTTTCAAAAGCCTTTAAAGATTGGATGTAATCGCCGTCAAGCCGGTGCATAATGCCTTTGACAAAATAGAGCGGCGCATCGTTCGGAAATTGTTCCTGCAAGGTTTTGATCTCGGCGCGCGCTTTTTTCTTTTCGCCGCGTGCCATATAGATCATGACGGTCAAAACCCGCGCTTCGGTCACGTTCGGGTCATAGAAAAACGCTTTTGTAAATGCGCTTTCTGCCAGAGTATAATCTTCCGGTTCGCCCAAACCCTTCATAAAACGGTTCGCATAACACGCGCCCAAACCCGAATGAGCAAGCGCGAAATGCGGGTCTAAATCAATCGCGTGTTTAAAATTGTGGATTGCTGCCTCGCAATCTTCGTTTGAAACGGTGCGGAAAATAAAGCGTCCGAAATTGTCGCGTCCGCGCAAATATTCTTCCCACGCTTCGGCATTGTCGGTTGGGCGGCGACCGAGTTTTTCCTGTTCGTTTTCGGAAAGTTCGAGCCGCAAACCGTCAAGAATCCGCTGTCCGATCATATCTTGCAGA
Organism: Acidobacteriota bacterium; assembly: GCA_031431735.1. GTDB lineage: Bacteria > Acidobacteriota > Blastocatellia > Pyrinomonadales > Pyrinomonadaceae > JAFDVJ01. Next base: position 14,485 of record JANPDZ010000488.1, read on the forward strand.
GCCAGAATATCGCCGCCTTCGGCATCTATCCGGTCGCTCCACAGAATTTCGCCTGTCATCACATCGAGAAGTTGCGCCGTCACGCGCATTCGGTCGCCCGAACGAATAAACCCGGCGGATAAAACGGCGTGAACCCGAAGTTCCTGTCCGGCTTCACGCGGATCAACTTCCAAACCCTGATATTTGGCGATGACCGAACTCGGACGCACGACGAGCGATTTTAGTTGGGCAAGTTCGGTAATAACGGCATCAGCCAGCGCAAATTCGTAAAAGTTCGATTTATGGTCTTGGTTCAGATTCTTAAACGGCAGAATCGCAATGCTTTTCTTTTCTTGTCCGGTCGCCGTCAGCGTCAATTCGGGCGCATATGAATTGGAAATCGGCGGATTGGAAAACGATGAACTTCTATTTGTCGAATTTTCCGAACCGGTTTTTCCGGTGATCCAGTGCCAAGCACGCTTCACAACATTGTTTTCGGCGTGGCGCGGCGCGTAAATATCATTTTGTAAAACTGGCATACCTGAAATGTCTTGTAGAACAGCGCGAATTTCGTCGCGCATCGTTGCAATTTTTTGATAACGGTCTTTTGGTTGTTTGGCTAACGCTTTGTCAATTATCTGCTGAAGCGGCGGCGGAAGCGGTTCAGTTGTTCGCATCAGCGCAAGCGGTTTCGGTGTGCCGTGCAGAACCTGATGGCGCACGTCAATCACTGTTTTTCCTTGAAAAGCCCAGATTCCGGTGAGCATTTCGTAAAGCAAAACACCGGTCGAGAAAATATCGGCGCGGTGGTCGGCGCGTTCGCCTTTGGCCTGTTCGGGCGCGGCATATGTGGCCGTTCCGTATGGAATGCCGACTTCGGTTAAATCAGCACGGTCAATACCTCGCGGCAAATCGCCGGGTTCGTCCTGCAGAAGTTTTGCTAATCCGAAATCAAGAACTTTAACCAACCCTTCGCTCGTTACCATTATATTTCCGGCTTTAATATCGCGGTGAATAATTCCGCGTGAATGCGTGTAAGCAAGCGCGTCGCAAACGTGAACGGCAATCGAAAGCGCACTTTTCAGTTCGAGCGGGCGACCGGCGACCAGCTGCCGAACATTTTTGCCTTCAATATATTGCATTGCAATATAATAAATTCCGTTGGCTTCGTGAAAGTCGTAAATCGTGCAGATATTCGGATGGTCGAGCTGCGAACAAAGTTGAGCCTCGCGCTCAAAGCGTTTGAAATTGGCGGTTTTAGCGGTAACCTCCGGCGGCAGGACTTTGATGACGACCGTGCGGTTCAGTTTCGTGTCGAGGGCTTTGTAAACTGTTCCTTGTCCGCCTGCGCCGAGTTTTTCCTTGATTAAATATTGGTTTATTTTTGAACCAATCATAAAAGATTTCGGATTTGTAATTTCGGAATTCGGATTTATTGATTTTAAGTCCGAAATCACTCCAAGTCAAAACTTGATATTATAATTGAATTTCAGAAATCCGCAATCCGCGCATCACAAATCTCACATTGATCTGTCGGCAAACTGCCGACTAACCGGGAATGATCGTTCAGCCGCGCGGCGGATTTCCCCAACCCGAACCGATATATTCGCCGTTTTCGACGATACACGGCACGACCAGATCGCCGCCCGAATATTCCAGCATTTCCCGTTGCCTCAGTTTATCATTCTGAGCATCGTATTCGATGAACTCTATTTCATTTTCGTTGTAATAATCGCGCGCCTTTTGGCAATAAGGACAGCCCGGTTTGGTAAACATCACTAAAGCCATTATTAAGAATTTCTCCTTTCATTTTATAGTTTAGCAATTATCCCACATTTCACAAGAGTTGAAACAAAAAGACAAATTACAAAACTCGGCGTTGGACTAAAACACTTTGAAAAGCGAAAATATGAGCGATGAATTTAGATGATTACAAAGACATTTTTGAGACTTACGAAAAACTCGTCGAGATCGAAATCTGCGGCGAAGTAAAAAATGTTCCGGAAAACAATTCACTCCTTCGCTGTTTTCAGTTTCTTTCGATGGAAACTATTTCCTACGGCGATTTTTGCTGGAACGGCGATTGTTTGAATTGTCAGGTTTGGCTCAAAAACGGCACGAAAGAAAAAGCCGTGCTGTCGTGCCGCACAAAAGTCGAAGAAGGAATGAAAATAATTCGCTTGAATAACGAAATTAAATTGTAATCTCTTGACTTCTGCTACTTTTGTTTGGTATAACAACAAAGTTCAATTCCTAAAACATTCGATTAGATTTTTCAAAATATTAAGATGAGAAAAGTGACTTTACTCGTCAAAATGCAGTTTATTTTGACGTTTTTGATTTTAAACAGTATTTTGGTCAGCGCGCAGATCACCGAAACTTCTTTGCGCGGCACGGTTACGGACAGCACGGGAAATGTGATCGTGGCTTCGGCAGTTGTTGCGCAAAACGATGCGACCGCGCAGATCAGCACGACGACGACCAATGATAACGGCGAGTTTGTTTTTCCGAGTCTGCCGTCGGGAAGCTACAAGATTTTTGTTCGCGTTCCGGGTTTTAAGACATATGAATTGAAAAATCTGAAATTAAACGTCGGACAAACCTCCGAATTGAGTATCAAACTCGAAATCGGCGAAGTTTCCGCGACGATCGAGGTCGAAGGCAACGAAAATCTGACGCAGGTTTCAAACGAAGCAAGAGTTTCCGACACTTTTACGCGGCAATCAATTACCGAATTGCCGATTCCGCAGCGCGATGTTTTTGCGTTATCGAAATTGAGCGCGGGCGCGACGGCGATTGCGGGCGCGGCAAATTCGACCAAACTGACAAATTCGCCCGTCGTGACGGTCAACGGCAATCGGTATCGCGGAAATAATTATGTTTTGGACGGCGCATTGAACGTCAATGCGAATAATACGGGCGAACCGGCGATTGTCCCGAGCGTCGAAGTGATCGAAGAAGTGCAGGTGCAAACCTCGAATTTTAGTGCCGAATTCGGACGCGGCAACGGTTCGGTCGTCAATATGCGAACGAAATCGGGAACCAACGAATTTCGCGGACAGATTTGGGAATACACGCGCAACGCGTCGCTGAATGCGCGAAATTTCTTTGCCGCGACGCGCGCGCCGCAGGTGTTTAATCAATACGGCGGAAGCTTTGGCGGTCCGCTCCGCAAGAAGAAAACTTTCTTTTTCGGAAGTTATGAAGGCGCGAAAAATGCACTCGCCAAAGCTCTTTCATTCCAGGTCGAAACACCCGAACTTCGCGCTTTCGTCGCCAACACACGCCCGAATTCAATCGCTAACCGATTGTTTCGGGATTTTGCTTCACCGACACCGAATCGGGTCGGAAACGGCTATCAAAATCAAACTAACCTGACCGTCAATAATGTCGTCATTCCGGCGACCGGAACGGTTTCAGTCAATCTGCGCGATTATATTCAATTTGATCAATATTTGGCGCGCTTTGATCATTCATTTAATAAAGACAAGGATAAATTGACGTTTCGATGGATCGCCGAATATCAAAAAGATCAGGGCGGCACGAGTTCGACTGCCGCAACGAACGGCAAGGCAATTCGCGGTCTGCGCGGATTTTTTGACGGCGCATTCGGCAATTTTAATTTCGGCTATACGAAAATATTTAAAAACGCGGCGAACGATTTGCGCTTTTCGGCGGGTTTCAGCAACACCAATCGCGGAAACGATGAAGCGGTTGTTCCCGAAATCACGATCACCGGAATCACCGCGCCGTTTGGCGATATTTTTAATTCGCGGACAAAACTTCGCACTTACGAAATTCGCGATACTTTTTCTTTAGTCAAAGGAAATCACACGATTCGCTTCGGAGGCGAAGGTCGCCGCATCTTCAAAGGTCTTTCAATTGGTCAGGCATCGGCGGGGAATTATACTTTTACCTCTCTTTTGAGTTTTATCAACGATGCGCCTTTTCGACAAACTCTGACGGTTAATCCGACGACCGGCGCACCGTCCGGGTTTCCAAGATATTTTCGGATTATCGAAGCCGGACTTTTCGCGCAGGATGATTGGAAAGTTAACCAGCGTTTGAACTTGAATCTCGGCATTCGTTGGGATTATTTCGGCGATGCGAAGGAAAAACAAGGCTTGCTTTCTTCGATAATTTTAGGAAGCGGAAACAGTTTTCGCGAACAAATTACAAATGCGGCAATCGGTCGCGTGAAACGGCTTTACAAACCCGAATTAACAAATTTTTCGCCGCGTTTGGGATTGGCGTTTGATCCATTTGGCGATAACAAAACTTCCGTCAGAGCCGGATTTTCGCTTGCTTTTCAACCGCATCACGGACAATCAATCGCCGGAGCGCGCGCACTTTCGCCTGATGCCGTGTCAATTGTCGCGCAACCGAACGCGGCAAATCCGGGTCAAGGTTTCGGAACACAGATTCTTTACGGAATTCCGGTTCCTTTTAATCCCGAATTCGCGCGTGGTTTGAATGCTTTTGGCGGCATCAATCCGCTGCCCGGACAACGTGCGCCGCGTCCGACGGGTTTTGTCGTCAATCCGACGATCAAGACGCAATACAGCGAGAGTTTCTTTTTCAATGTTCAGCGTCAACTCGGTTCGGGTTGGATCGCGGAAATCGGTTACAACGGGACGATCGGCGTAAATCTTGAAAGAATAGACGACATCAATCGTTTTGCGGGTGATTTGCTCGACGGCGTTGAAAATCGCCTGAATCCGAATTTCGGAACACTTCTTTTTGTGACGAACGGAGTCAGTTCAAACTATCACGGCGCGACGTTTGAGATTCGCAAAAGTTTCTCGAAAGATTTCTCGCTACAAACAAATTATCGTTTTTCAAAATGGATTGACACTTCGAGCGATACTTCGACCGGACAATTTTCGGACAATTCCGAACCGGGCAAAGGTGCGCAGGATATTGATTGTTTGCGATGCGAACGGGCGCGTTCGTTGTTTGATATTCCGCATCGCTTTTCGTTTGCCGGAGTTTGGACACCGAATCTTTTTGGAAAACGTAATGATTGGTTTGGCTTTTTAGCAAAAGACTGGCAGATTTCGGCAATTTTCACGGCGCAATCGGGCAGACCTTTTTCGGTTTGGAACGGTGCGGCTTCAAGTGCGGGCGGCGATTACAATCGGGACGGCGGCGGCGGCGCGGTCGGCGGCGGATTTTATGATCGTCCGAATGCTCCGATCACAAATATCAACACGAATTTCAGCCGCCAAAATTTCTTGAACGGACTTTTTCCGGCTTCCGCTTTTCCCGCGCCAACGCCTGGAACAAACGGAAACTTAGGCAGAAACACATTTCGCGGTCCGGGCTACACGACGCTCGATATTTCGCTTGGAAGGCAGTTTTCATTCGGCGAAAAGCGCAAATTAATGCTCAAACTTGAGGCTTTCAACGCGTTGAATAATGTTAATCTTTATCTGCCGAACGCCGATCTGTCGCTTTCGACCTTTGGCAAATCAACGCAAGCCTTTGAACCGCGCACGATGCAGGCAAGCGCAAAGTTTATTTTTTAGATTTTAGATTTGAAGAAATAGGATGCGGATGAACGCGGATTCAGAGGATTTCCGCAGATTTTATAAGCAGATTTTTAAAAATGATTTATCCGTGAGAATCCGCCGAAATCCGCGTTCATCCGCGTCCCATTAAGTTTATGAGAATACCAGCAATTTTATTTATCATTACCCTTTTCGCGCTGAATATTTTCGCACAGGATTGGCGCAAGATGACGGAAGACGAACTGAAAAGATCGGTTCCCGAAAAAGCTCCCGTCATTAAAGAAAATATCGAAACCGAATTTCGCACGGCTTCGGGAATTACTGACGGGAAAAGTAATATTCTCGGCGTTGTCATCATCACTGCCGGTTATGAGGCGGACGGAAAATACACGCATTTTTTCAAAACTGCTGTCGGAATTAAAGTCGGCGATTTGAGTTTAGCGAAAGGCGAATATATTTTCGGCTATCAGCGTCTCGATGCCGAAACTTTGCGTGTGACGTTTTACAAGGCAAAGGATGGCGAACTCGTCGGCGCAACCAAAGCGAAAGTCGAAAAAAGCAAAGGCCCGATCTATTCGTTTCTGATCGCTCCGCCGACCGACAAAAAAGGGAAGATCTTTATTGGCAGATTTACGTTTGAATACAGTTTGGAGTAAAAAATGAAAGTTTTATCAATCGCAATCTTGATCTTATCGGGTGTCTTTTCGGCTTTGGCGAATAATTCGCTCGCGGATCTCGAAAAACTTGCTAAAGAAAAGATGAACGCTAAACCGCGTGTTGCTTTGGCGGAAGTCAAAGAAATCAAAAACGCCGACGCGCTCGAAACGGCAAATGTGCCGAATTACATCAAGGCTTTGGCGCAAAATACGAAAGCTGCGCCGCAGTTTGCGAATCTTGTTCAGACGTTTCTTTTCGGCGGCAGCGTTGCGCCCGAAACTAAGATGGCGATGGGCTTAAAGATCGCGCAGATTTACGGCAGCGGTTATCTTTACGCGCAGACGAACCGTTGGTTGCTGGCGACCGACAAGGGACAAAGTTTATTGAAAACTTGGGAAGATAAAAAATCTTTCACCGAAGCCGAGCGAATTGCGCTCGAATATGCCGAGAAATTAACAAACGACATTCACGGCGTTTCGGACGAAGATTTTGCGCGGACGCGCGGATTTTACAACGATTCGCAGGTTATCGAACTGACGATGGCGGTTTGTTTTTTCAATCATTTCGTACGCTTTGTCGAAGCTACGAATCTTCCGGTCGAAGATTGGGTTTTGAATGATAAATCGCCCAAAATAGCGGCTTCGATCAATAAAACAGTTGCGCCGCTGGCTCGCATCGCGCTCGTTTCGGACACGGAAATGAACCAAACACAAACTATTCTGGAAAATGCGAAGCAAGTGCCAACGCAGACGCCGCAACAAGGTTTAGGTTTGGGAATCGCCAATTCGCAACGCGCATTTTTGCGTGTGCCTGCGCTCGGACAAGCGTGGCGTGAGTTCGGTTTTCAAAATCGGGCGAATTGGACGATTGAACGCAATATTCAATTGCAGATTTCATTTGCTGTTTCGATGGCAAACGGTTGCCGTTACTGCACACTTCATCAGGTTTTGGGTCTGCGAAGATTAGGCGTTGATCCGAAAAAACTGCTGGCGATGAAAAAGGATGATTCGGCGTTGACTCCGCGTGAATTAACGGCGGTTGAATTTGCCCGAAAACTGACGACACAGCCAAGTTCCGTAACCGACGCTGATTTTGAAAAACTCAAAAAAGAATTCGGCGAACAAGGCGCGGTCGAGGTCGTTCTGCAAACCGGCGCGTTTGCCTTTATGAATCGTTTTACTGATGGTTTGCGTCTTCCTTCAGAAGATGAAGCCGTTAAAAATTATCAGGAAACTTATGGCGACGGAACTTACACGTCGGATTGGAAGAATTTGCAGAAATAATTTAAAACGCAGAGAGCGCAGAGGACGCAG
>JANPDZ010000489.1:0-2854 GCA_031431735.1 Acidobacteriota bacterium
TATTCAGGTTTCGACCAACAAAGTTTACGGCGACAGTCCGAACGAACTGCCGATGAACGAACTCGAAACACGCTGGGATTATGCGGACGAAAAAGATTACAACGGAATCACGGAAGAATGCCGTATTGATCGCACGCTGCATTCGCTCTTCGGCGCGTCGAAACCTGAATAAACGGTGATTCAGGAAAATTCTGGCGCGTCGCTTCGAGTAAATTTACAGTGCCGACCGCGTTGACGTCAAAATCCATCAGCGCGATGTCGCGCGCCTTGTCGTGCGAGGGTTGCGCCGCGCAATGAATGATCGCGTCGAATTTGTTTGCCGTGAAAAACGCAAAAACATCTTCGCGGTTGCGAATGTCCAAATCGTTGTGCGTGAAATTCTTTGTGTTTTCCTGTAAACGATTGAGATTCCAGGTCGTATCGCCCTGTTCGCCGAAGAAAACCTTGCGCATATTGTTGTCAACGCCGACCACCTCGTGACCTTGCGCGTCAAAAAATGTGACCGCTTCAGAACCGATTAAACCGCTTGAGCCTGTAACTAGAATCTTCATTTTATTTCTTTTTTCCAACCCTTAACTATATAAATTTTTATCAAAATCATTTTTTACTGACAAAGACTTCGAGAAACTCTCCGTCCAAACCGTATTTCACATCTTTGTCCAAATGTATATCGGTCGTCATTCCGCCGTTTTTTTGAATAAAATCCGGGAAATCCTGCCCCCATTCGGTAACGACCAACCATCCGTCTCCGGTTGCCGAGTCGCCGTGATAATCGGGCTCGACCAGATATTTTATTTCATCACCGTCCGGCACTGCCCGCACCAGACTTTTTTCCCGTTGATAAAGCGGAATCGTGAATATATGTATTCCATTCGGCTTTAAGACCCGTGCGACTTCGCGGAAAGCCAAATCGGGGTTTAGTACATGCTCGAAAACATCCTGCGTGATAAAAATATCAAAAGACGAGTCGGCAAAGGTCATTTTCTCTAAATTTTCAGACCTCACGCCATTTCGCGAAGTTCCCGAAGGAACGTCCCTCATATAATGACTCGATGTATAATTCGCGCACTCACTTTTTATTTTATCCGAAGACAGCCCGCCGGATGCTGATTCGTGAATTGTCATCTCCCGCCAATTCGGAGCCACTGCTTCCAAAACTTTTATGATTGCACGCTGGCGCGGGATTGAAAAGCACGAAACGCAATAATAATTATCACGCAGCCAGTCGGTTTTCTGCACAAATAACACCTTTTTTTCGCAGATTGGGCAAAAACCCGAATTGAACTTCCCTTTTAAGACGGCTTTAGAGATAAAGCCGTCCTGCCGCGCAGCATTGACGAGTCTCAGATAATTATAAGCCCAATTCAAATAAGGCTTTTTCAAAAATGTAATTAATCCTTCCCGCAAATTTGCCATTATTCTCTTTAATCTTTCCAAACAGATCCGATATCAATCATTTTAACAAATTTTACAATGAAACAATTTCCGGCAATTAAATTTCGTCATTTATCTTTCGCGCAAACGCTTTCAGATTTGAGCATCCAGAAAAATCGTATTGATGTGCGTATCGGCATAAACCCGATAATTATTTTTCTCGAAAACATCAAAAATCCCCGATATTTTTTCTTCATCATTTGTTTCTGAAAACGTGATCGTTTCAACGCAAAAACAAAAGGGTCGGTGGCGGCTGAAATCAAACGACTTAATTATTTCTTCATTCCAACCCTCAACATCAATGGAGACCAACTCAATCGGAGTGTCAAAGTTTTCGTCAATAATCGCGTTAATATTTCTTAAAGGGATTTTTTTTACATCGACTATTTTATATTTACCTGCGGCGTCCAGAGCCATTGCCTCTTCTTTTGAAAAAGTATTGAGCGTATGATGCGACATACAATAAAGTTCTCCTATTTCTCCGTCAATTTCTCCTATGCCGACATTTAAACATCTATCTCGGGGTCTAAATCTTTGGATTTGCGAAACAAATTCAGGGTTAGGCTCGACACAAACCCCTTTGCCTCCCATTTGATGAAACAGATAAGTATTATTGTTCATGATCGGATGATTAGTTCCGATATCCAGATAAGAAATGTTTCTTTTGTTGTAGCAATTAAATAAATGCTTCAATATCTTATCCTCGGCTGTTTGAGAATAAGTTCGTTCTATTTTCAGAAGTTTAAATAAGAGTCTATCCGTAAATCCCATATTTTTATTTTTTTAAAAACCCTTTGAGTAAAATAAAGCAGCCGTTTATTTGCATCTTCAGAAGTTGAATCAATAAAGAGGCATCTCTTCCGGCAGTTTTCCATCTCAAAAAATGAATGCAGAGAACAAAAGATTTTGTCATGCCGTTGGCGATATTTAAGATTCGGGAAAAGCATTGATGATTAAATCTAAGGATTGCTTTCTCCTGAATCAGGTTTATTTTCGCTTTATCCCAACGCTGCTCGGTACTTTTTCCGCCGATATGATAGACATCGGCAAGCGGTTCAAAATATATTTGCCATCCGCGACGGTTGATCCTTACGCACCATTCCAAATCTTCGCCGTACATATGGATTGAAGGATCGAATCCGCCGACCTCTTCGATCATCTCGCGTTTGCACATCATGGCAGCGCCGGCAACGATTGGAATCGGCTTTCTTTCATCATAAGTCCAATGCTCTCCGTATAAATTAGTTAAAATCCGCTTGGGCATCAGTCTTTTAAGTTGCAAACCATTAACTAAGATCGAAATCGGAGTTTCCGGAAATGCCGACACACTCGGTGTTACCCTTTCATTCTCGTCCAATAATCTTGGCGCAGTCATCCCTATTTTGGGACTTGAATTAAGCGTTTCAATCAACCGGTCGAG
>JANPDZ010000490.1:0-3294 GCA_031431735.1 Acidobacteriota bacterium
AAAAAAAGCCAAAACTTGTCAAACAAGTAGAATGATGAGGAACAAACAGAACAAAAAAAGGCAAAAATCAGCTTGGAAATCAAACAGGCTTTTTTCTGCTTTTATCTAAAGTCGAGATAAATGTTAGTGGATAGATTTTTATTTATTCGCTAAACTTACTCTTTTTGAGTGGAGAGTAGAGAGTGGAGAGTAAAGAGTTTTTGCTCGCCACTCGCCACTCTTCACTCTTTACTCAAAAATATATGGACGAGAAATATTTTGCAAAGAAGATAGAAGTTAAATGGCAGACAAAATGGCGCGAATCAGGCGCGTTTGAGGTCGAAATTTCGAGCGATAAACCGAAGTTTTACCAGCTCGAAATGCTTCCGTATCCGTCTGGCAATCTGCACATGGGACATGTTCGCAATTATTCGGTCGGTGATGCGCTTGCCTGGTATAAACGCCTCAAAGGGTTCAATGTTCTGCATCCGATCGGTTGGGACAGTTTTGGTCAGCCGGCGGAAGACGCGGCGATCAAGCGCGGGGTCAATCCGCGAGATTGGACCGAAACTAACATCAACTATATGCGCGGGCAATTGGAGCGTTTGGGATTGAGCTACGATTGGCGGCGCGAGATGGCGGCGCATCGTCCCGAGTATTATAAATTCGATCAATGGTTTTTCCTCAAAATGTTTGAAATGGGGCTGGCGTATAAAAAGCGAACGCAGGTCAATTGGTGCGAAACCGACAAGGCAGTTTTGTCAAACGAACAGGCTTCGGGCGGTTTGTGTTGGCGTTGCGGAAACGCCGTTACGAAGCGGGATTTGGAGCAATGGTTTTTGAAAACGACAGCTTACGCCGACCAATTATTGGACGATATGGCGGAGATCGAAGCCGGCTGGGCGGAGAAGGTTTTGAAACGTCAGCGCGATTGGATCGGACGTTCGGAAGGCGCATTTGTGGAATTCAAAGTCAGAACCGCGAGCGGTAGCGACCGGTTGAACGCTGAAAATACTGGTGCTGTCGGCGAAGTTAAACCATCCGCTACCGCAGATGGTTCTGACAAAATCCGCGTTTTTACAACTAGAATTGACACGATCTACGGCGCGAATGCGATCGTCGTCGCGGCTGAACATGCCATTGTCGCAGCCAATTTTGAACATTTTTCTGATGAAACGCGAAGCATTATTGAGAAAATCAAAGCCGATAAATTGAAAGTTACCGACCACGAAGCGGAAATTGAAAAAGAAGGCGTTGATACGGGATTAAAAGCGATCAATCCGTTTTCGGGCGAAGAATTGCCGGTTTGGGTCGGCAATTACGTGATGATCGAATACGGCACGGGCGCGGTGATGTCGGTTCCGGCGCACGACGAACGTGATTTTGAATTTGCGCATAAATACGGTTTACCGATTCGCCAAGTTATTTCGGAACCGCATCTCGCGCACGAACATCATCAGATGCAGGCGTTGGCATTGGCTGAGGCCTATACCGAATACGGTGTGCTGGTTCATTCCGATGATTGGAACGGCAAAACTTCGGACGACGCGAAAAAAGCGATGACCGAACACGCTGTTAAACACGGTTTCGGCGAGGGCGCGACGACGTATCGGCTACGCGATTGGGGAATTTCGCGTCAGCGTTTCTGGGGCGCGCCGATTCCGATCGTTTATTGTGAAGTGTGCGGAATCGTACCCGAAAAATACGAGAATCTGCCGATCGAATTGCCGGAAAATATTGCAATTACAGGTGTCGGCGAATCGCCTCTGGCAAAGGATGAAGATTTTGTGAACGCCGTTTGCCCGAAGTGCGGCGAATCTGCAAAACGCGAAACCGACACGATGGATACATTTGTTGATTCGTGCTGGTATTATTTCCGTTATCTCGACAATAAAAATTCGGAGATGCCTTTCAATCCCGAAATCGCGGCGTATTGGACGCCGGTTGATCAATACATCGGCGGCGACGATCACGCCGTCATGCACTTGATCTACACGCGCTTTTGGACAAAAGTGATGCGCGATATTGGTTTGGTCAAATTTAACGAACCCGTTAAAAGATTACTGACGCAAGGGATGGTCGTCGGCGAAACATTCTTTCAGGACGTTCCAAATCTGGATGATCCTGATGGAAAAAGCAAACGCATCTATATCCCGCCAATCTTTGTTGAAGTTGAGAGAGATCAAAAGGGCAAAGTCGTCCGCGCTCAGCTTACAGATGGGGGAAAACTTCACGTCCAGAAGCTAGCCCCAAGTAAAGGACTAGGGCAACCTGGTAAACCTATTAAGGGTAAGATGTGGACTTCCGAAAACTCTGAAGTTAAATCGGCGATCGAACGAATGTCGAAATCGAAAGGCAACGGTGTTGATCCGGACGAGATGGTCGAAATTTACGGCGCGGACGCGGCGCGAATGTTTATTTTGTTCGCCGCGCCGGTCGAAAACGAATTGGTTTGGAATGAAACGGGAATCGAAGGCGCAGTCCGGTTTTTACAGCGCGTTTGGCGGTTTGTTTGGAAGTGGCAATCAAAACTGTCAGAACCCTCTGCGGTAGCGGATGGGATAACGCCTACCTTTGAAGGTTCAGATAATGAACTTCAACCGCCCGCTACCGCGGATGGTTCTGACCGACGCAAACTGCGGCAGAAAACGCATCAGACGATCAAACGCATCGAGGAAAATTTTGAATCTTTGCAATTTAACACGCCGGTCGCGGCGCTGATGGAACTCTCGAACGCGATCTATGATTTCAAGGTTGAACCTGAAACGGCGAACGACGCGGACATTTTTGCAATTCGTGAAGCGGTCGAGAGTTTGATCTTGATGCTGACACCGTTTGCGCCGCACACGGCGGAAGAATTGTATTCTGAGATCGTCGGCAACGATGATGGAATTCAGGCAAACAATGCGCGTTTCCCCGAATACCGTGCGGAACTGGCACGCGCCGACGAAATCGAGATTCCGGTACAGATCAACGGCAAATTGCGGTCACGAGTGTTGGCTTCGCCCGACGCGACGAACGACGAATTGCAATCGTTGGCGCTGGCGGATGCCAAAGTCGTCGAACAAACTGCCGGCAAACAAATCGTCAAAATCATCGTCGTGCCGAAACGTTTGGTCAATATCGTCGTGAAATAGAGAATGTTTTAATCTTCAACACTAAGCTAATTACTCTGTAACTCATGTTACGCAAATTGGTTTTGGTCGCTGAAAGCGACAAATATAATAGCGTAGGGTAAAGCGAACATCGTGAGCGACACCCTACGTCAGTTTGATAATCCATGGCGACGCTGAAAGTGTCGGACAAAAGATACGC
>JANPDZ010000491.1:0-2592 GCA_031431735.1 Acidobacteriota bacterium
TGCTAGTTTGGAGAAACCGTCTTTATAACATCAAGCATCCTTGCTTGCCATGAGCGCGGAGCGCGAAAACGGCGTTTATAAGCCATCTGCCGTCGAATTTAACAAGGTCTTTTCGCGTTTGTTGCAACGCTCATGGCAAGCAAGGATGCTCGCGCTCCAGTCTTTACGTTTTCGTTTTCTGTGAGCGTAACTTTTCAGTGACGCATTACACAAAACATAGTGTTTGATTAAATCATAACTGTCAGTCCCGGCAATACGGGAAACCGTTTTTATACTGCATCCGAAACTGATGCTACTTACTTTTAATCCGTACACGTATTTAATTGTAAATATCTTTTGACAGGATCAGCGACGGTATCGGCATTTATGTTTCGATCGATGCAATATCGCGATTTAAACCAATCGGTCAATCTCTTTTGACCCCGGCTCGAATTACATGATCCGCAACAGATCGCAATACCGTCTTCCCGCAAGCCATCGCTCCAATGAAATGGGGGATCGGAATTCAAGTGCTCGATTGTTGCAGAATCCTTACTCTTTTGAGTCTGGTAAGGGTCGATCATGATCTTATGACAATAAACACAGGACTTATCACGCGCTCTAATTTCGGCAAGCACGTTATCCGGAATTCCAAAATTTTTTTTTGCCATATTTATAGAAGCGTTATAACTATTTTTTAACTTTAACGCTCTTGATAATAGTAAGACTCGGTCATTTTGTCAACGGATTTATTTTAAGTGTTTCGAGACGGTTGCGGCTCAATTCTATCCCAATTCGTCTATCAGGTTTAGTAAAAAGAGTTGAATAAGAAAAAGAAATGTCAGAGAAATTTTAGTTGTTCTGACATTGTCTGACAGGTCAAGTTTTGGTCTTTACAATTCATTCCAGTTTTCAGGCAATAACTTATATTCCCATCTACTTAATTCTATCTTCTGACTTCTAACTTTGAATCCTTGAACCTTGCTCTTGACCACAACGCGGACAAAACATATTTTATCATCCTCTATTCAAAATTATTGGTCTTTCTGCAAAAGTTTGGTGGTGCTTTCAGTCACACTCGAATGCTCTAAATCACTAGTGTCGCGCCAATTTCCGGCAACGGGCGGAACATAACCGGATGTCGGAATTGATTGCGACGGTGGCAATGCGCCGGCTTGGGGCTTTTTATTTAATAATTTCTGAGCTGTATGATAAACATTTTCTTCCAAAGTCTTGTCCGCCGGATTACCTGATTCAAAGATCGCCGCATAGATCATCCGCAAAAATCCGCCTAAAAAAAAGATAATCGCCGCCAGTCCGACAAAATAAGTAGAGAAAAACAAAATATTTGTCAGCACGCCTAAAAACGGAACCATAAAAATGCCAAGCAAAAACCACGCACCGCCTTGTTTCAAACCTTTGCGGCGCGGCGTCATCGGTTTCGGGCCGGTTGTTTCCAATTGCTGATTCAGCCCGCCCGTTAAAACAACTTCGGTAATGCCCGACATTAAAAAGCCGCAACGCGAGCAAAATCTTATTTGATTTGTTATTTGTTCCTGACCACAACGAGGGCAAAATACTTTCATAATTCAGATCCTTTATTTTTCGTCTTTCTGCAATAATTTGGTCGTGCCGTCCGTGATACTGTGCGGCACCAGATCGCCCGTATCCGGAGCTTTCCACGAACCTGCCATCGGCGGCGCATAGCTTGAAACAGGCTGGCTAGTTGGCGGCGGCAGCGCCGTTTGATGTTGATTTCCGCTTAAAAACTGCGGCGCGTAATTATCGTTTTGAAAATTGTTTTGCCCTTGAAAGGGCTTTGTTTCCTTTGGTAAAAATAAAAAAGATAAAAGCGTTATCAAAAGTCCGCCAACAAAACCGATTATGGCTAATCCGGCAATTACTCCGCCCGGAGCTTTCGTAATGGCAGCCAATGGAAGCAATAAAAAGCAAATAAACACAAACCATAAAAGCGCAATTTTTAAGCCTAATTTTTGCGTGAACCACTTTTTGTTTTTGTGCAAATCCGCAAGCTGCGGCAAGTTACCACCATTTGCAAGAACTTCTGAAACAAGCCCGAGCGGAAATCCGCAACGCGAACAAAATTTTATTTCCTCCGAAACCTGTTGTTGACCACAGCGCGGACAGTGCATTTTTTTCTCCAATTGTCGAAAAATCGGTAAGACTCAAGCCTTAACGAATTTTTGCACGAATAAGTTCTTAATGCAATGGTTTATTTAACTAAAAGCGAGGAAGTTTTTCATCGGAAAACATCTGAAAAACGGCAAATGCCCGACCTTGAAAATGTTC
This sequence comes from Acidobacteriota bacterium, assembly GCA_031431735.1. Lineage (GTDB taxonomy): Bacteria > Acidobacteriota > Blastocatellia > Pyrinomonadales > Pyrinomonadaceae > JAFDVJ01. The sequence goes on from JANPDZ010000491.1 coordinate 2,290, forward strand.
GGCGCGGGCGATTGTTTCAAGCAGAACCCCGAAAATTGATTTGAGCTTTTCGGGCGCGGGAATTTCGCGCCGCAGATCTTCATCAGAATAAAAAAAACAAAACCCTTTTTTTCGCGTTTCTTCGACTTCGCCGAGATATTCTAAAATCAGATCACCGGTCGAAAGCTGTTCGGGCAGAGTCCATTCAAACGGATCGTCCCACAGACGCGTCATAATTCCGCCGAAGGTTTGTTCAATCGCCGCCGCCGAACGCAAAGTATATTCACCGCACGAATTGACGGGAAAAAGCGCGTCCGTAAGACG
>JANPDZ010000492.1:0-17742 GCA_031431735.1 Acidobacteriota bacterium
AAGTTATTTTTTACACGTTCCTAAGTCTTTCGATTCACCATTCTGCGACATTTTTCCGCGCCGCACGAACACGGCATTTCCGCGCCGTCATCGTCCAAGTTGTAATCGAGCGTCAATTCTTCGCCCGCCGCGATTGGTCGGTTGCTGACAAAAAATATCCGTCCGCCACCGACGCGCGCAACCAGATTCGGATGACAGCTATGATTGATAAATTCTGCACCACTACCGCCGATTGCACCGTCAATCGCCTGTTTTTGATTGAGCCAAAAGATATACAAATGTTCCCGAATGCGTCTGCGCCAAACTTCTCGCGCAGAAATCTTTTGCCCAACGTATTCAATCACCTTGCGCCGTGCGGGAATGTTTTCCGCCACGAAAATTCCCCAACGATGAATCGGCGACGGTTTGTAATCCAAATCGAACCGGCAAAAGCGCGATTCAATTTTCGGCACGACATCAGCACTGCCGGGCAAGACAACTTCGCGGACAAACGCGGTCAATTCGGGTTTTTGAACAAAAGCCACTTCGTTTTTCATCCTGAATATTTTTTCCCTAATGCCGCTTTGCCGTGCGGTATGGATGTCATCGGCTCAACGACAAGTTCCGCCGCCGTTGCGGATCTGCCGGGACCGCCGGAATGTTTTTTACCGCGAACTCCCGAATGTTTTTTGCCGAGAACTTGTCCATCAAAAAACATCGGAATTTCCGCTTTGTAATTCGGCGCGACGACCGGCGCAGAAAACGGTAACGGGTCGTATTTTTTTAACACGCCGAACGTCTCGTCGCCGGATTGTTCCGGTTCAATTCGGCTGTTCGCCCAACCGAACTGAACTGTCTGAAAGCGATTGACGGCGCAAATCGTTTTGACTCCGGCAAAGCCGTCAATCATCAATTCTTTAACCGGTCCGCCGTGCGAAACCGGAACGCAGTTCAACAAATATTGAATCATCGCCACGTCTGCCGGAATATTTGTGCCGCCTTGCCCGACTGATGCCGTAATTTTTTTTCCGCTCATAATTTCTCCTGTATTTTCATAATTCATTCGCGCTTTAACTGATAAGTGTCCAAGAGATACGACCCGGTTTCAAACCAGTAACCCATCCATGCTCGACAAAACCTGTTCCTTCATCGTTCACATTTATCATATTCTCGAAGTCGTTGAGCCTCAGCCCCCACGTATCTTCGCCACTTAGAAAATAAACGTGTCGTGTGGATGTTGATCCGTTAGAATGTTCAACCTGAGTCTGACCACTGTTAAAGCGAATAAATCCTTTGTCTATTGTTCGCCAACTACCGCGACTTTTACCCATAAAGGGTGTCGAGACCGTAACCTTAAACGAATTTCCGCTTTCATCACCAATTTCTACGATACAATTTGTTGCCATTTTATTTTTTCTCCTTTTACCAATTCAAAATAATTGGTTGTCAACTGCAGTTATCTCAAACCGCGCCATTAAGCAGGGATGAATAAGTTTCGTGACATAATGCCGCAAGCCCACACGGAGTAAGGGCGAATTACACACTTACGAGCGTAGCGTGTTTCCGCAAAGTCATTATGTCGCAAAATATATGCTGACCTGCTTAATACATTGCCATTTCGCGCCCGCCAAATTTATTTGTTTTACCCCGGGTCTTCAAAAAAATCCGCGTCGGGTCTTTCTCCGTTCATTCGCAAAAACGACAGGCGCAAGAGCGGCGGAACCTCCTGATTGAAGGGCAGCGTTCGATACAAACTTTTCTGATTGTTTCTGACACAATCGTTAAGATATCGAATGGTGTATTCGGTTTTAAGCGGATTGCGCCGTGGTATTTTGGGAAGTGAGGCTGACCGGACAGCCTCACGCGCCTTGTTCGTTTGTTATTCGACGGTCGAGATCTGAACTTTCTGAACTGCCGGAAGCAGAAAACGGGTTTCGCCCGATTGGTTGTCGATAACTTCCAGCGTCGGAATGCAGTTTTCCACCTGACGGGTGTCCGGTGTGCCGATAAATCTGAGTATCGCCCGTATCTGCGCCCGATTGCCGCTTCGTCCCACCACGTCCCGACCTTTCAAGTCCCAGAACGCCGCCTTGCCCGCCCCAAGGTCATAGACTTTTTGAGACAGGATATTGCCCTCGCCATCGACGAATGACAGTTCTACCCGCAAGAACGGATCGTCGCGGAAGAACGGATCGTCGCGGACGACACTAAGCCTCGCTGTTTGGTTTTGGGTGATGCCAAACATTCCCGTCGATCTGGAGATGTTTGCGGTAGTCTGTGCCGAAGCCGCGCCCGTAAAGACGGTCGCTGTCAACAGAATTGCCATCGCGAATAACTTCATCGCGTTATTTTTGATCTTCATTGATTTTGTGTTTTGTATTTTCATTATTTCTCCTATAAATCTGCATCAATAATTTTCGGACGCAGGGCGAATTGTTTTTTGTAAAATTCAGGTCGGCAGTTCTCAAAAAATTTACTTTGATTGCTGTTTCTCTCTTTGCCCCTGAAACTTTTTTTCTTTTCGGCTTAATTGCCTCTGTTTAAGAAATTACGCGAAAAGACACGGCGATTCACCACCTACGCAAGCGGTTAGTTTTCAGAAATTTTGTAGGTTGTTTGATTTAATTTTGGAACGCTCAAAAGCTGGCTTTTTGATGATTTTGCAAGGCGTTTTTTCGATTTGATTTGAATAAGAAGTTTTGGGAAATCACCATTTCCCCACATACACAGGCGGGTTGACTGGAGCGCAGGCAGCCTTGCCTGCAAGCGCGTTCGAGGCTCTGCGAGAACAGGCGCGATTGCCTCAATTATCTTTAAATTTTAAGGCAACCGCTGTGTCGTCGCGCTTCTTTGAGTACCTTAAAATTTTAAGGTACTGAATCGTTGCCGTTCTTGCTTCGCTCGAACGGTGCAGGCACGGCTGCCTGCGCCCCAGTTAATTCACCAAACGGTCTCGCAACGCCTTAGCAACGGCTTCGCTCTTTGAATGGACTTGGAGTTTTTCGTAGATGTGGCGCATATGGAATGAAATGGTGTTGATGCTGACGTTTAGGTCGAGCGCGGCGGTTTTGTAGTTGTGTCCTTCGACCAGCATCTTTAAAAGACGCTTTTCGTGCGGTGTCAGATCGTAATCGGCGCGTTCGGGCGGGCGAACATCGCGGAACAAAGTAATCACACGCCGCGCCACTTCGGGCGAAATCGGCGAACCGCCGTCAACGGCTTCGCGCAAAGATTCGAGCAGTCGCACAGGCGGCGTTTTTTTGAGCAGATAACCGCAAGCTCCGGCACAGAGCGCATCAAAAATCCGCTCATCGTCGTCATAAATCGAAAGCATTATCAAAAGCAGATTCGGATATTTTTCTTTCAAAATCTTGATGCCCTCGATGCCCGACATTCCCGGCAAACCGATGTCGGACAAGACAACATCCGGCAATTTCGCCCCAATGCGCGGCAGAGCGTCTTCCATTGAACGATAAGCCGCGATGCACTCAAAACCCGCCGTGCCGCCAATCAGCATCGCCAAACTCTCGCGGATTTCGCGGCGGTCTTCGATGATGGCAACTTTAATAACGCTTTCCGAAGTCATAATATTTATCATTCTATCAGCATAGATAAAAGTTATTCGCAAGTAACTACCTGAACAGGTAGCGAAAACAGTCGGCAGTTGCAGTTGGCACTCGGCAGTTAAAAAATTCGTCTTCGGGGATTTTACTGCCGACTGCTACTGCCGACTGCTACTGTTCTCAAGCGGAACTTTTAACCCAACAGTCGTTCCTTTTCCCGCTTGCGAAACAATTTCAAAATTTCCGCCGAGTCCGTTGGCGCGTTCTTTCATACTCGCCAAACCGTGTCCATCCGTCTCGCTCGAAACGTCAAAACCTTTACCGTTGTCCCGCAAAATCAATTCCAGATTTTCATCAGTCAGACGCACTTCTAAATCGGCTTCGGTGCAATCGGAATGTTTGACCATATTATTGATGCTTTCCTTGAAAATCAGGAAAATCTCGCGCCGCACGTTGGCACCAACCGGAATCTCAGCGTCCGAATTCGGCGCGTGCCATTTGAAATTGATGTTTCCCGCCGTCAGCACATCGGCGGCGAAACGGTGCATTCGTCCCATCAAATCGCTCAGAGTATCTTTCTGCGGATTGATTGCCCAAACAATATCGCTCATCGAATCAACCAGTTCGCGCGAGGTTTCGGCAATCATCCCAAGCGGTTCGGTAATTCGTTTTTCGTCACTGCTGAGGCGTTGATTAACGACCTCGCTGAGAAGCGAAATTTGCGTCAAGGAAGAACCGATGTCGTCGTGCAAATCGGTCGCGATGCGTTTGCGGACGCGTTCAAGTTCGGCAAATCGTTCTTCGCGTGATTTTTGCAACGCGGCTTCGGCACGTTTGCGTTCTGAAATGTCGCGGGCGATTCCCGTAAAAAATCTCTGCCCGTCTTTTTCAAACTCGCCGAAAGATAATTCCATTGGAATTTCCGCGCCGGATTTATGTTGTCCGGGCAATTCGATTGCCGCCCAAACGAGATTCTTTTTATTCGTCTGCAAATACCGCGAAATCCCCGCATTATGTTGTGAGCGCAAGCGTTCCGGCATCAAGTTTGTCAGACTTTTACCGATAATTTCTGCGGGTTTATAGCCGAACATTTCTTCAACCGCGTCATTGACGTAAATAATGCAGCTCGTTTCATCAATCGTAATAATTGCGTCCGAAGCCGTTTCGGTCAAAGTTCGATAACGCAGTTCACTTTCGCGGATGATTATTCCTGAACGGCGCGATTCGTCCAAAGCGTTTTTAACTTCTCTGGTTTTTTTGACGCGAAAACGGTCGAGTGCGAAAACGCTCGCGCCAAGCAACAAAATCGCGCCCAAGATAAACCACCAACGCCGCCAAATCGGTGGCAAAAGTTTGAAGGAAATCGTCGCAGGTTTTTCGCTCAAAACACCGTTCGCATTGATGGCGCGAACCATAAAAAGATAATCGCCCGCCGATAGATTTGAAAAATTTACGGTGCGCTGTTCGGTTGGCTGAGACCAATCTTTGTCCGCACCTTCGAGCATAAATTGATAGCGCAAAGATTCGTTTGGGCTGAAATCAAGACCGAAAAAATCTATCTGCAAATTGTTTTGGTCGGGCGCGAGTTCGAGGTTGGAAATTTCGCTTGCGCCGAGTTCAGAGACGCTTTTGTTTTCGCCAGCAATGCGAAGCCCGCTTAACCAAATCGGCGGCGCAGTGATTTTTGAATCTTGCTCCGGCACGAGGCGCGACAAACCATTTGGTGTGCCAAACCACAAAACACCGTCCTTATCTCGAAAAGCCGTGCTGACGAAATCGCCCGCCAGACCGTCAGCAGTCGAATAATGTTTGATGTGTCCACTTTCGGGCGAAATTCGGTCAACGCCCCGCGCCGTTCCGACATAAATTTGCCCAAAATTGTCTTCGGTAATTGAACGGACATTGTTGCTCGACAAACCGTTTTCGGTTTTGTAAGGAACGAATTGCAGACGTTCCGCCCGAACATCATCAACCCGACTGACACCGCTCGAAGCCGTTGAAAGCCAGAGCCGTCCTTTTTTATCAAAATGCAAAGCCGTTACCAATCCTTCGGGCAAACCGTCCGAAATCTCCGTAAATTGTCCGCCCGAATAGCGCATCAAACCACCTTCGTAAAAGCCAATCCATAAATTCCCCGACAAATCTTCGGCAAACGCGGAAGCCGATTTTCTGGACGGAAAATTTTCGGCTTTGGAAAAAGTTTGGAATGTTTGCGTCGTGCGATTGAATTTTGACAAGCTAAATTTTGACTCTTCAGCATCGGACGCGGCGCGGGTGCTAAACCAAATATTGCCTTGTTTATCCTCAAAACTGCGATACATCTGACCGCTTTTCAAACCGTTGTTGCTGTCATAAATGGCAAGCGGTTTTTGTTTTGAGAGCGAAGCAAAATCTTTGACAGAGGCAAACCGATAAAGATGTTCGTTGGTCAAAAACCACCATTCGTTGTTTGAATCGAGCAAGACCGAATTTGAATTCCACATCGCCCGCGCATCCGTCGGCAAAGACGGACGCAGCACTTGAAATTTTTTACCGTCGAATTGATTAACATAGAAATCGTTACTCGCGGTGTAAAGTTTTCCGTCGCGGCTTGCGCCAATGGTTAAAATGCCGGAATTTTCAAAGCCGTCCGCCGAGTTATAGCTCGTCAGTCCGCGGCGGTCGAGTCTAACAAGATTCTTGTCGCCGCCGAGCCAGAGATTTCCGTCCAAATCTTCAATCATTTGTCCGTTGCCGCCCGTAACGCCTTGGGCGGCGGAGTAGAAACGAAATTCCCGCCCGTCAAATTCGATGATGCCTTCTCTGGTTGAAATCCAAATATGACCGTCAGCAGATTTGTATAAATATCTTGTCAGGATGTTGGTAAAGCCTTCAATCGTCGTGAATTTAAGAATCTCGCCCGCTTTTTCCGGCATTCGCGGTTGTTGGTCGGTTTGCAGTTTTGCGAGCGTGTCCAATTTGCGAACCGTTATGCCGTTGGATTTTGGATTTTGGATTTGAGATTGCGGATTTGTCGTTTCAGTAGATTTTGCCCCCAAATCGCCCAACGGTTCGGGTTTGAAAACATACATGCCCGTTGAGTGTGTCAACCAAATCCGTCCGGCATCGTCTTCTAAAACCGAAATAAAAAGGTCGGTGCGCGTATTATCAATAGTATAAAAAATGTCACGTCCATCGGGCAGACGGCGCGCCACACCCCAAGTTGTAACAATCCAAAAACTTCCGTCTCGCGCTTGACGAAAATCAGTAATCCCAAAACTCGATGCCTGATTTTCGGGCAAGTTCAGTTCGATTTTCCGAAACGAAACTTTACCGTCTTTTTCTTCCAGAATATTCAGTTCGCCGCTTATAAACCAGAGTTTTCCGTCTTTATCTTCATAGAAACGTCCTCTCCAATCGTTTATGAATTCGGCGTTAAGAAGTGGTCGGTCATTGTTTTTAGTCTGCGGCGCGATTGGTTGAGAATTCGGGTCATACCGATATAATCCGCCGGTTGTCGCAATCCAATAAATGCCTTTACTCGTTTCAAAAATCTGCTCAATTCCGGGCGGTGCATCTTGTTCGCCGACTTGATAAGTAACAAAACGCAAACCGTCAAAACGCGATAATCCGTCGCGTGTGGCAAACCACAAAAAACCCCGTGAATCGCGCATCAGCAAATTCACAAAGCTACTGCCCAACCCATCTGCCGAAGTAAAAATTCTGACCGGCAAACGCTCGGCCCGAACAACAATAATCGAAAAAATTAACAGGATTAAACCCGGGAAATACCTGAAAAACTGAGTCAGGCTCAATTTTCTTTGGCAGCGGAAACAGAATTTAATTATTCTTGCATCAACCACAGCTTTTGCTCCGATTTGTCGAACAACATTAACAAGTATTGAGACACACGCCTCAAAATTTTAGGAAAACAATTTTATCATACCTAAGCTCAAGACTCCGACCATAAAATAATGCGTTGGCATTTTTGGTCGGAGATGTCGGGCGTTCTTGCAATACACATAAAAACAAACTAAAATCCAAACAAGTCGTCAATAGACTTCTACGCACGGGCAGGGCGGAAGTAACGCTTGTTAGATATGAGCAGTCAATAGACGCTCAGAGCAAGAATCTCCACACTATAAATCTTTGATTTTAGTTGGAGAGTGTCAACCACAAAAGTTAGCATATTACTTTTGAAAACGCTTGTCTTTCAACTATCGGTTATTTTTGATACCTTGATTGAATGACATCTGAAAACTTTCGGAGCGGCTATGTTGCCTTGATCGGTCGTCCGAACGCAGGAAAATCTACATTATTAAATCGTTTAGTCGGTGAAAAGATTGCCGCTGTTTCAAACAAACCGCAGACGACGCGCCATAAAATTCAAGGCATCGTCACCAAAGAAACGGGACAGATCGTTTTTGTTGACACGCCCGGCGTTCACAAACCCGGTTATTTGCTCAACCGGCGAATGATGGCGGCGGTTCACGACGCGATCCTTTCGGTTGACGTTCTCGTGCTGATGCGCGACGCTTCGGTTTCGACCGGAAACGGCGACAAATTCGTCCTTGAATTAGTCAAACACGCCGACAAAAAAGCAATTTTAGTTCTCAACAAAATTGATAAGATCAATGACAAAAGCGACCTTTTGCCGTTGATCGAATTTTACGCGAAAGAGTTTGAATTTGCCGAGATCGTCCCGGTTTCCGCGCTCCGCGGCGAAGCGGTTGACAATCTACTGAATCAAATCATCAAACATTTGCCGGAAGCCGAACCGATCTTTGCCGAAGACGAACTGACCGACCAATCAATGCGCGTTTTGGTCGCTGAAATGGTTCGCGAAAAAATTTTGCAAACGACCGGCGATGAAATCCCATATGTGACGGCGGTCGTGACCGAAAAATATGATGAAGAAGATCCGACGGTGACGCGGATCCATTGCGCGATCTATGTCGAAAGAAGCTCGCAAAAAGGAATTATCATCGGCAAAGGCGGCATCAAACTAAAAAAGATCGGCACCGAAGCCCGCGTTGACATTGAAAAGATCCTTAACCGAAAAGTTTTCCTCCAACTATTTGTCAAAGTCGTCGAAAACTGGCGCAATCGTGGACAAGATTTGGACGAAATCGGAATTAGAGAATAAATTTAATGCGAATCAAGTATCAAAAAATAAGCGGTTTGAGAGCATTTTGTTGCAACCGTTTCAATTTTTCTTTTAGAAGTGTTAGCGGCTAGAAACCTCTGAAATTAGTTAATAATTGAGATTTGATAATTGATAAATCTTTTTCGCTTCCCGACTCTTGATTCGCATATTTACTACTGTGTAATCTAAGTTTCTTTATATTTTTGCTCAGTCATTACATGATTTTCGCACTCTCATTATTATTTGAAATTTCAAATTTGAGATTTCAAATAATTAAAAAACTTAAATTACAGAGTATTTACAAAAACAAAAGTTGATGTGTCTTATTCTCATACATTAGTAGAAAATAAGCCTTCTGAAACAAGCCGGAATTGTATCCAAAAATAAAAGTCACCTTGAAATCATAGTTGCTTGTAGCCTGATAAGTCGTTCCCTTTCCTGCATTTACGTCAAAAAACCATTTCACGGCATACGAATTGCTCAATCAGCGGTTAAAGACCTCCCGAAAAAAGGATTGGGCAAATATATGAAAAATTTTAAATTAACTTTAATAACATTTACAATTACGGCATTTTTGATGGGTTGCAGCACTGCTCAGAACGAGGACGCTGCTTACGTGCCTCCTTATCGCGCCGATGTTACGGAAAACGAAATTAATGACGGCGATAACGCTTATTTGGCGAGAGAAAATCTGGATTTGCAGGCGGTCGGAAATCTGCTTGAAAAATCGAACAATGCCGAAGAATTTGAATATCTGCTGAATTCCCGAAAAGGCGTTAACAATCTTGATTTGAACAGTGACGGCTATGTTGATTATATCAGCGTTTCGGAATACGAAGACCGTGACACCAATCAACGCGGCTTTAAGCTGTTTGACAGATTCAGTCTGAACGACATACAAGAAATAGCAAGTATATTTTTTGACCGCGACCGTTATGATAATCGGGGAGCCCGAATTTTATTAAACGGGAACGAACAGGTTTACGGCGATAATTATTATTACGAAACCAACTGGCTCGATCAGAACTCGGGAATTACCGATTGGATCTTCAGTGATCGTCAAACTTATTATCAATCGCCTTATTATTACGACAATTACCCAAGTAATTACGTCGTCTATCAGGTCATCGAAACACCTGTTTACCGCACCAGAATTCAGGAATATTATCCTGTGCCGGTGTTTATACAAACGGTCACTCCGACGATCACGCAAATCAGAATCAAGTCGCCTTATGACGGCAGATCATCAGATAAGATTTTCGCCAAATTAGCAAAACCGACCAAAGAACAAAAAGAATTCAGGAAAAATAATCCCAACAGACCCGAATTTGTTCCGGTCAAAAACGGTAAGACGAAAGACGATGCGGTTAAGAATAATGACAAAAAAAATACGTATGATTTTGAAAAATCGGGAAAAGTAAATAATGATAGATTAGAGATTCGCAAAAACTCGGACAAACCGAATAAAATTAAACAGGAAAATGTAAAACAGAACCAACCGAATAAAGTTCAGCGCGAAAATGTAAAGCAGAACCAGCCGAATAAGGTTCAGCGCGAAAATGTAAAGCAGAACAAACCGAATAATGAAAGCAAACCAAACGGCGGCGGTAAAGGTAACGGAAAAGGCAAAAAGAACTAAGTAGTTTTCCAAAGTTTATTTATATGATTCGATTGTCCTGATTGGGCAATCGAATTTTTTTAAAATGAAAGACAAACAAGAAAACTGGTATTCGATTGAGATTAAAGTAGAAACGAAAGCGGCTGAAGCCATCGAATTTGCCTTGAACGAACTCGACGCTTTGGGGACGGAAATCCATAATTTCGGCAAAACGCGGACAGAAACTTTGACGGTGATCGGTTATTTTAACAAAAAGCCGGACGAAGAAAATTTGAGATCTCAAATTTCAAATGCTTTGCGGATTTATGATTTTGTGGAGACGGCAGTCAAACAGATTGAATGGCGCGAGGTCGAAAATCAAGATTGGCTTATTGAATGGAAAAAGCATTGGAAACCGACCGAAACCGACCGATTTATCATCGCACCGACTTGGGAAAAGGTTGAAAACACCGACAAGATCATCATTCGCATTGAACCTTCGATGGCGTTCGGCACCGGCACACACGAAACAACAAAATTGTGTCTAAAGGCGATTGAAGCGCGTTACGATGGCGCAATGTCTTTTCTCGATGTCGGAACCGGCACCGGAATTTTAGCGATTGCCGCTGCAAAGTCGAGAGTCGAGAGTCGAGAGTCGAGAGCAAAGTCTTCGGACTCTCCACTCTCCACTCTCCACCCTCTACTCGCCTGTGACACAGATTTTGATTCGATCGTAATTGCCAAAGAAAATGCTGAGATCAACGAAACCGACAACATCGAGTTTTATGTCGGCTCGATTTCTGCCGAAACGCCGGAATTCGATTTTGTCTGCGCTAATCTGACAGCTGATGTGATCTTACCGATCCTGCCTCTGTTGATCGAAAAGTCAAAGAAAATATTAGTTTTATCGGGAATTTTGAAAGAACAGGAAAAGTTGATAACCGATGAATTAAACAAATTTCAGATCTCAGATTTCAAAATAGAAACCGACGGCGAGTGGATTTCGGTTTTAGTAGGCAGACGGCAGTAGCAGTCGGCAGTTATAATTTGTATAATTGACAAAATTTCTTCATCACAAGAGCCAAACCTGCCAACTGCCGCTGCCAACCGCCTACTGATTTTCTTTATTCGGCGTTATCGCTACCGGAATATCACCGTCATCGGTGATTGTTATCAGCGGCGTTCGCACCTTTGGCTTGACTTTGTTTCCCAAACGCAAAGTCGGTTTTATTTTCGGCGCGGAAGTCGTTTTGACGGTCGAAAGAGTTTCCGAACGTCTTAAAATAGCGCCGCCGCGACCGGCAACCCACAGATCCGCGCCGCCTAAATAAGCAATTGTCTGCAAAGCGTTACTTGTCACGTTCGGCTGAGTTTCCCATGTTTTTCCGCCGTCTTCAGAGCGCAAAACCGCGCCGAGTTCGCCGACTGCCAAGGCTTCAAAGCGCCCGTAAGCCGTCACCGCGTAAAGATTCATTTTGACATTCGCTTCCTGATCCTGCCACGTTTTTCCGCCGTCTTCAGAGCGCAGGATCGTGCCGTTAGCACCGACCGCAAAGCCGAAATTTCTATCGTAAAATGAAACAGCGTAAAGATTTTCCGTGAGATTCGTTTTTATCTTTTTCCACGTCAATCCGCCGTCATCGGTCATTAAAACCGTTCCGCGGTCGCCAACGACGATGCCGTGTTTTTCGTCGAAAAATTTCACGTCCTCAAGCCAGTTCCGCGTGCCGGATTCGATCACTTCCCAATACGCGCCGCCGGTCTCGCTTCGTAAGATCATACCGTTGGCGCCGACTGCGAAACCGATTTTTTCAGTCACAAAACAAATGCCCAAAAGATCTTCTTTGACGTTGGAAATGCCTTTACCCCAGCTCGCACCGCTATTTATCGTCCGCAGAATCGTGCCGCCATCGCCCGCCACCCAACCTTTTTCGCCGGTCACAAAATTCAGCGCATTCAGATTTGTATCAACGCCCGAAGCGACCGCCAGCCAGCTTCGTCCGCTGTCATTGGTGATCCACACTTTGCCGCGCGAACCGACCGAAACACCGATCTCATTGTTGAAAAATGTCATATCGCTGACATCTTCGCGCCCGCCGTCGCTCAATCTTTGCCAGCTGTAACCGCCGTCGTCCGTGCGAACGATCAAACCGCTTTCGCCGACTGCCCAGCCCGTGTATTGATCGGCAAAAAAGAGCGAAACGAGCTTTGGATTCGTGCGAATATTGAAAGGCAGCCACACATTGCCGCCGTCGCCGGTCAGCCAAACCAACCCGTTGGCATCGGTCATCGAACCGTTTTTATCGCCGGCAAACGAGACGGAAAGAAAATCTGCACGGCTGAAAATATTGACTCGCGTCCAGGTTTCGCCTGCGTCTTCGCTTTGCGCGACACATCCGCCGTAACCGACCGCGACGATTTTTTCCGCCGAAAGATACGCCGCGCTCGAAATCAGTGAAGTGTCACACGGATTGTTGGACTTCCAACTTTCGCCGCCGTCTTTGGTTGTCAGCACAATGCCATTTTGTCCCGCAATAACAGCTTTTTCCTTATTAAACGCAGAGATTTTCAGAAGATGTTCGGTCGTTTTGGCGTCCTTAGCCTTCCACGTCAATCCGCCGTCTGAGGTTTTCAAAATTCGTCCGTAAGTTCCGACCGACCAGCCTGTTTGCAGATTTTCGCCCGCGAAATTTACGCCGTAAAGATGATCCTTTGCCTCGATCAAACTCGGTTTCCAATCTTTCCCGCCGTTGTCGGTCGTCAGGATCGTGCCGCGCGCGCCGACGATGATCGCTGTTTTTTTGTCTTTGACGAAAACGCCGGAAAGCGTTACATCGTTTGGCGAATATTGTTTTTCCCAACGAAATCCGCCGTTTTCCGTGTGCAAGATCGTGCCGTCAGAACCAACCGCATAACCGGTTTCTTTATCTTTTGCAAAATGAATCGAATAAAGCGGATTGCCCTGCGGCAGCGGATTTTGCCAAACCCAGCCCAAAGCATTTTTTTTCTGCGAATAAGCGGGAACATAAATAAAGACAATCAGCAGAAAAAAAGACAAAGAGACACGGAGACGCGGAGACACGGGGATATTAAAGCGATTGAATATAAATTTCTTTTCGCGAATTCTTTTTTCTCCGCGTCTCCGCGTCTCTGCGTCTCTGTGTCGCATTAAATCTCCAAAACTCCTATTTCGGCAACCAGTTCATCAAACATCGTTTCGTCAATGCGCCCGAGTTCGGCGGTTTTCCGCGCCAGCGTGTCAACGACTTCCTGCACGTCGTGTCCGTTATGACCTTTGACCCATTCCCAGGTGATTTGATGCTTTGCGGCGGCTTTGTCAACCCGCGCCCACCATTCGTGATTCGTTTTTTTGCGGAAATTTCCCTGCATCGTTTGCACGACGTAGCGCGAATCGCTGAGCACGCGCACTTTGCAAGGCTCGCTCAATTGCTCTAAACCGATCGCGGCGGCCGCAATTTCCGCCTGTTGATTGGTCGCGCTGCCGAGATATTCGCCAAACGCTCGCCAATAACCTTTGTAGCCGAGCGCCGCCGCCGCCGCCGCACGCGGATTTCCCTTGCCGTTGCCGAGTGATGAACCGTCGCAGACGATTGTTACTTCTTTCATATTTTTTGTTGACTGGAGCGCAAGCGATTCGTCTTTCATTATTTCCTAAAACGATTTGACTGGAGCGCGAGCGTCTCGCTTGCTGTCCGTTCGAGCGAAGCAAGAAAACGGACGCGCCGCCGCGCATACATTCAAGTTGAATTTTAGACGAGCGTTTCCGCGCCTGTTCTCGCAAAGCCTCGAACGCGCGGGCAAGCGAGACGCTCGCGCTCCAGTCATAAAATTATACATCGGCACTATTTATCGTAACTTTTTCGCTGTCAATTTTCCCCAAACAAATTTGAAAATTAAGCCAACAGCAAAACTAAAAATTATTCCAATCAAAACATCAGTTATTAAGCCTATCCATAAATAGCGCGCAGGTTCGACAAAGCCCCCATCTTGATAATAAGCAAATGGAAATCCTGTTTTCCATAGACAATCAAAACAAGGCAATCCTCTGACACTTCTATCAATTGTTATCGTCAACCAAAAATAAATAATAGTTCCGCAAAATAAACCGACAATGAATAAACTGCTTTTAATTAAATTTCTCATTGTGCTTCATTTCCGTTTCCTGTCACCAAAACCTCATAATCCGTAAAACCTGCAAACGTATCGTCATGCGAGATCACAAACAGCTGGTCAAAGGTTTTGCGTTCCGTAATATGCGAAATTTGCTCGGCAAGACGTTCGCGCCGCGCCGCGTCCATATTGGTCGTCGGTTCGTCGAAAAACGCTAATCTTACATCAGAAAGCTGTTTGAGCAAAGCCAACCGAACGGACAAAGCCGCTGCCATCTGTTCGCCGCCCGAAAGATTTATAAACGGTCGTTCAAACCCGTCTTCTTCGAGCATGATCCCGTAATCTTCCGTCCATCTAAGAGTACGCTCAGCGTTTCCGGTGATCTCGCGAAACATCTGATTGGCTTCGAGCGAGACGTAATAAATATAATTTTTAGCGACGAGCGGCGCCGATTTTTTCAACGTTTCGCGGATAAAATCCGTTGCTTCAGCGATCTTTTCAAGTCGTTCTTTTTCTTTAAACTCCGATTGCATTGCTTTGCGGACTTCCGCCAGACGATTCAACTCCGCTTCCAATTCGGCGGCGCGTTTCCGCACGTTGGCGAGATTTGCCCGCGTTTCCGCGAGCCGCGTTTCTGCTTCGCGCAGCGCAAACTTTTCAGTCTGATGCAGTTCGCGGTCGTAATCTTTGCTTGCCAAAGTAAAATCTTTTTCGACTTTTACAGAATTTCCCGTCAAAACTTTTAATTCAGCCGCCGCCTTTTCAAATTCCTTTTCGCGATCGGGCAAAGACTTGGCGAGATTTTCATTCGTCAAAAATTCGCGATGCGCGTTTGCCGTTTTGTCGCGCGTCCCGGAAAACTGTTTCCAATTCGCGTCCAAATCCTTGTAGCTTTCGAGCTTTTCGACCTCGATTCGCAGATCGCTTTCCAAACGCTCAAGATTTTTTTCGGCTTCGGTAATTTTTTGACGAATCTGAATTTCGCGTTTCACTTCTGATTCAGCCGCAAGAAGTTTCGCTTTCGGATCGTCCAAGCCACGGATTTTCGTGTCAGCTTCCGCCAGATCATTTTTCAGTTTCGGCAGATTTTCGAGTTGCGTGTCGAGTTTTTCTTTTTCTTCTTTGTAGCTTTTCCCTTCATCGCCGATCTCTTTTTCGCGGCTTTTCAAAGTTTCGAGCGATGCTAAGAATTTCTCCGCGTCGCGGGCGAGTCTAAGCGCGGCGGCAAGCGGTTTTTGCTCGGATTCAAACGCGGAAATCTGCGTTTTCAATTCGGAAAACTGACTTCCGACAAAACTTTCGAGTGTTTGTCCGGGTTTTAGATTCAGACATTTCTGCGACAAGATCGGACATAAACCGTTTTTTATCTCGCTTTGAAATTTTTCGTCCGATTCCAGCCTTGCGCGAAGATTTGCCAGATTTTGCGTCAATTCGACATCGCGTTTGCTGAGATTTTCAAAGTTTTCCGCGCCCTTTGTTTTGGCTTCCGTTTCCTTGATCTGGTCTTTGTTGGCGACATATTTTTTACGCAAATCGTCCATTTTGGCGATCAGACTTTTGATTTGATTTTCGACCGCTTCTGATTTTGCCAGATCGTTTCGCAAAGTTTCGCGTCGTTTTTCAAGTTGTTCTTGTTCGACAACTTGCGGTTTTAATTTTTCGATTTCCAGATGCGCTTTTTGCACTTTTTCCAGATCTTCCTGAAAACGCTTCTGGTCGGATTTGACATTGACCAGCGCGTTTTCGATCTTTGATTTTGCGGTATTCAATTTTTCGCGTTCGAGGCGTTCGCGTTCAAATTCCTTCAATTTGCCGAGCGCGTCAATATGTTTTTGATAATCGTTTTCGACGAGTTTGATTTTTTCCGCCGCGTTTTGCGCCTGTTTCAATTCGTTTTCTTTCTGCTGCCGCAAAAATTCGACTTTCGTTTTCTCGTTTTGCAGCCGGTCGAGCGCAGATTTTAATTCGTTGACCTTTCTTTCGGTTTCGTCAAACTTTTTAACCGTTGAGCTTTTTTCAGAAACTTCTTTTTCGAGATTTCCGAGCGTTTTTGAGAATTCTGCGGCTTGCTGTGTGAAAGTCTTCAAATCTTCTTCGACCACTTCAAACCTGACAAGCTCGCCTTCGGCACGCGCGATCTTTTCGCGAACGCTCGTGATTTTCTGCTCGATAAACCGTGACGTCAGCAGAAGTTTTTCCGCGCCTTGCCGGTATTCTTCGACCTTTAAGAGTTTGTCGAAAGCCTTTTTGCGTTCGGTCGGTGTTTCCAGAAAGATCGCCGTAAAAGTTCCTTGCGGAACACCGATCGCCCGGCGAAACAGTGCTTCGAGATCGGTTCCCGGTTCAACGCCGAGATGCGCCCAGAGAAATCGCGCAACTTCCTCCTTTTTGTCGGCGATGCGGTTCTTTAATTGCACGTCGTAAACGTAATAACCTGTTCCCGTATCGCGGTAAACGCTGTATTCGCGCTCGTCCAAACCACTTTCAAAGGTTACGCGGACAACGCCTTTTTTCGCGCCGCGCCGCACGAAATCGTCTTTTTTATAATCGAGCAGATCAAACAGAGTCCACGCGACGGCTTCGATGATCGTCGTTTTACCTGCGCCGTTTTCGCCCGTAATGGCAGTCGTGCCGCGCTGGAATTCAAAGGTCGCTTCGCGGTGAGATTTGATGTCTTCAAGTTCGATTTTGGTGATGTGCATTGGTAAATTACAAATTTCAAATTCTAAATTTCAAATTTTGATTCGATGTTAGATTTTAGAATATATTTCGGGAAAGCAAAACTTGAAAAGAGAAAGCTGTTTCAAATTCGCGCGATTTATGCCAAAATTTCAAGGGTTATTTTATGGCAAAACTTAAATCAGGCGAATCGGTCGTCATCATTTTACAAAATCCGCGTGAGAAAATCGTCGGCATCCTGCACGAGATCAACGCTTCGGGCATTTTCGTGCGCGGCGTTGATCTGACCTATTTCGACGATTGGACGCGCTCGATCGCGAATAACGAACCGTATTTACCGATGCAGGATTATTTTTTCCCGATGTGGCGCGTCGAACGAATGTCGAAAGACGAAAGTTCATTTGAAATGCCTTCGATGGCTGAACAATTTCAACAGCGAACGGGTTTAATCTTCGCCGATTTTTAATTCTTAGCATCTTTGCGCCTTGACGGGAAAAAACCATTTGCTGTGAAGGATTTCGGTAATAAACCAAAATAATTTTCCGCCAAGGCGCAAAGACGCTAAGTTTTATATCAGAATCTTCTCTGCTTTTGATTCAAACATTCTAGGAGTTACACGAGTTGGCTATCATTCGGAATAAGTGAAAAGTGATAGGTGATAGGTGATA